>NZ_DASQPW010000040.1:0-2841 GCF_035643755.1 Stackebrandtia sp.
GGGAAGCCGTGCTGGCCGACGTCGGAGTGGGAGTGGCTGGCCAAGCGGCTGACACAGGCCGAGGAACGGGAGAGGATCGGAGCATGAGCGGATACCGGATCACCTTGTACGAAGACGGTGTCGAGGGTGCGATGCTGCCGCCGTTCGTCATGCCGACGCTGCCGTACCCCGGTCTGCGGATCGACCATGGCGGCGGTATGTGGGAGGTCTTGCGGGTTCAGCTGCATATCGCCCAGGAAGGCTCGGTCGCGCATCGCAACAACGAGCCGCCGATGGTGCAGGTCGCCGTTCGAGCCACGGTCGGCATCCATCCTGAGTGACCAGGCTTGACGGAACGGTTGTCCACAGGCAATCATTCGGTTTGGAGAACTATCTCCGAGGCCCTGCTCACCAGCGGGGCCTTTCCGCATTCCAGGACCGCATGAGGGTGGTGATCTCGTGTGCCGCGAGCAACATCGCCCGAGAAGCGGGCAGCGATCATCGCCGACATCGCCGCGGGCAAGAAGTCCGCTCACCAGATCGCCCGCGAGCACGGCGTAGCGCAGTCCACGATCTCCCGCATCGCAGGCCAAGAGGGATTGTCCTTCGATCGATCCGCGACCAAAGACGCGACAGAGGCCAAGGTCGCCGATAGCAAGGCCCGGCGTGCTGAGATCTCGCGGAAGTTCCTGGAGAAGGCCGACAAGCTGCTCGACCAGATGGACGCCCCACATCTGGTGTTCAACTTCGGCGGCAAGGACAACGACTACAACGAGCGTGTCCTGGACAAGCCGCCTACGGCTGACCTGCGGAACCTGATGACGTCGGCTGCGATCGCGTTCGACAAGCACATGGCCGCGGACAAGCACGACAACGATGATCAGGGGCTCGCCGCCGTCGATGCGTGGCTGCGCTCCATGCTCGGTACCTGATGCAGGTCGCACCACTCCAGGGCAAGGCTCTGGCCGCCGTGGGGCTGTGCACCGCCCGCCTCAACATCTTCGAGGGCGCGGTACGGTCCGGCAAGACGATCGCGTCGCTGCTGGCCTGGCTGAAGTTCGTTCGCGAAGCCCCCGAGGGTCCGCTGCTCATGGTCGGCAAGACCGAGCGGACACTGAAGCGCAACATCCTCGACCCGCTCATTGAGATGCTCGGCAACCGGCGCTGCAAGCTCATCGGCGGGGCCGGCGAGCTGTGGCTGCTCGGCCGGCTCGTCTACATCGCCGGCGCGAACGACGAGCGCTCCCAGGAGAAGATCCGCGGCCTGACCCTCGTCGGCGCCTACGTCGATGAAGCCTCGATCCTGCCCGAGTCGTTCTGGGCGATGCTGAAGACCCGCCTGTCAGTCGAGGGCGCCCGGCTGATCTGCACGACCAACCCCGACGGCCCGAACCACTGGCTGAAGCGCGACCATCTCAACCGGGCGACCGTGCACCTGACCCGCGAGGGTGAGATCCAGCGGTTCCAGAGCGAAGACCTGCTCGACCTGCACAGGTTCTCCTTCCAGCTGGACGACAACCCGTCCCTGCCGCGCTCCTACATCGAGGAGACGAAGAAGGAGCACGTCGGGCTCTGGTACCGGCGTCTCGTCCTCGGTGACTGGTGCCTCGCCGAAGGAGCCGTGTACGAGATGTTCGACCCTGACCGGCACGTCGTGGACGAGCTGCCGCCGATCCAGCAGTGGATCGCCTGCGGTGTGGACTACGGAACCGTCAACCCGTTCGCGGCCCTCATGTTCGGCGCCGGCGTCGACGGGAATCTGTACGTCGGCCACGAGTGGTGGTGGGACTCCAAGCGGCAGCACAAGCAGCTCACCGACGTCGAGTACTCGGCGAAGCTGCGGGCCTGGATGGACACCGACCTGGGCGGGATACGGCCGCAACACGTGATCGTCGACCCCTCTGCCGCGTCCTTCAACACGCAGCTGTGGCAGGACAAACTTTCCCCGGTGCTCGGCGACAACGCCGTCCTCGACGGGATCCGTACTGTGTCCTCGCTGTTCGCCCGCGACCGGCTGTACGTGCACCGCTCATGCCGGAACCTGCTGAACGAGCTGCCCGGCTACTCCTGGGACGACGACAAGGCCGCGAAGGGTGAGGACGCGCCGATCAAGGTCGATGACCATGCGGTCGACGCCTTGCGATATGCGATCCACACCACCGAGTCCAAGTGGCGGCCCCACTTGCGCGAAGCGGCGTAACTCTCCGTACATCCACTTCTGACCTGCGATGAGTCACCACCACTCACCGGCCGGTAAGAGCGCCCCAAGCCATCCCTGCTACCGAGCGTGACCGAATCGAGGCCGCCCCCATGCCACTGCCTACCGGCGGCGTCTGGCCCCCCAAAGAGCTCCAGTCCGTCACCTCCCGCCTCGCCGTGTGGTCCGCCTGGTACACCGGCGACACCGATCAGCTGTCCGACATCTACGGCGGCAACCTCGCCGGCGACCCCGGCGTCCCGCTGGGCGGCTTCCTCAACCCGGACCGGCCGGGCCTGCGTGGCGCGATCGGCCGCACCCTGGCCCGCTGGTTCTGGGGCATCCCCACCTCACAAGGCGAGCGCCGCACAAAGCTGCATCTGCCGCTCGCCGGCGACATCTGCTCCGTCTCCGCGGACATGCTGTTCTCCGAGCCGCCGACCTTCACCATGCCGGACGACTCCGACACCGACACGCAGGACCGCCTTGCGGAACTCGCAGGCGATGAGATGCAGGCCGTGCTGCTGGAAGCGGCCGAGGTCTCAGCGGGGCTCGGCGGGGGGTACCTGAAGGTCTGCTGGGACAAGGCCCTCGACGACAAGCCGTGGCTCGCCAACGTTCACGCCGATGCCGCCATCCCGACGTTTCAGTACGGGCGGCTCGTC
>NZ_DASQPW010000041.1:0-2631 GCF_035643755.1 Stackebrandtia sp.
GCGGATGGCCGGATTGCCACGGACCAGATCCAGGGCGTACGCGGCGTGCCCGGGCGTGTAGCCGTTGCCGATGAGCATCTCCACGTCGGCGGCCAGGCCCTCGGCTCCCAGCGCGGCGGCCGGGAACGAGGTGGCCATGGAGAAGAACACCACGGTGCCGCCCTCGCGGGTGGCCAGGATCGCGCCGTGCTCGCAGCCGGGAACGTCGACGCACACCACGGTGACGTCGACGCCGCCGTCCACCATGCCCTGAACGGCGGACGACACGGCCACGGCGTCGGTGGCGTCGGCGACCACCACCGCGTCGGCCAGGCCGCTGTCGCGCAGCCGCGCCGCCTCGACCTCGTCGCGCACCACGCCGACCAGCCGGGAGGCGCCCTCCTCGCGGGCCGCCGCCAGCGACAGGCTGCCGCTCTTGCCGGCGGCGCCCAGCACCGCGACCGTCGGCCCGTTGCGGCGCTCGGTGACCCGGGCGGTCAGGGCGGGGGCCCCGCACACGTCGAACACGGCAAGCGCCTCGGCGGCGGGCAGATCGTCGGGCAGGACGGCGGCGATGGAGCGGGCGAACAGGATGGCGTGTCCGGTGCACGGCACCTGCTCGGACAGGCCGTCCCAGTCGGCGAGCTTGTCGTGGATCTCCAGCGGGGTCAGGGTGAGCGACACCAGGGTGGCGACCCGCTGTCCGGCCTTCAGGCCCAGCGGCGACTCGGGTCCGGCCTCCTCGACGGTGCCGATCAGCATGCCGCCCGAGCCGGTGACGGGGTTGTGCATCTTGCCGCGCTCGGCGATGATCCCCGCCACAGCTTCGCGGATCGCGGCGCCGTCGCCGTTATGGGCTTCGTGTAGCTGGCGGTAGGAGGCTGCGTCGAGGTTCAGTCTCTCGACGCGGATGCGGACCTCGTCGGCCGCGATCGCGGCCGAGGCGTCCAGGCGCGTGGCGGCCTGCGGCAGCACGCCCTCGGGCGAAATGACGCGGTGCAGTCCGATGGGCGAATGAGAAGTCACTGGCATTGCCTCCTTACGGCGAATCGTGGGGTTTGGCTGAGAATAGCCGAAGAATCTCCTGCCGAGTACCTTGACATATGTAAGTCTTCCGCTATTGTCTCGCGGAGGCCGTTGATTCTCATGGAGGTGGACACCGATGTCGACTCGTATCCCGCAGCCGTACGTATACGCACGCCAGCCGCTGGTCGAGCCCGACTGGCGCCGCTTCCCCGGCTGGGCCGAGGTGACCGAGGACGAATGGGCCTCGGCGCAATGGCAGCGCGTCCACTGCGTCAAGAACGTCGCGCAGCTGCGCGCGGTGCTCGGCGACCGGGTGGACGACCGCTTCTATGACGACCTGGCCGCCGACGGTGAAAAACGCGCCACCATGTCGATGCTGCTGCCGCCCCAGATGCTCAACACGATGGCGCCCGACGCGGAGGGGAGCGCGCTCGGCGCGTGGACCGAGGCGTTCTACGCCGACCCGGTGCGCCGCTACATGCTCCCGGTGCTGACCGACCGCCGCACCGACTGGCCCTCCCACCCCCACGCCACCCGCGACTCGCTGCACGAACACGACATGTGGGTCGCCGAGGGCCTCACCCACCGCTACCCGACCAAGGTGCTGGCCGAGCTGCTGTCCACCTGCCCGCAATACTGTGGACACTGCACCCGCATGGACCTGGTGGGCAACTCCACTCCCACGATCGACAAGCTGAAGCTCAAGCTGAAGCCGCGCGACCGCTACGACGCGATGATCGAATACCTCCAGGCCCACCCGGGCGTGCGCGACGTCGTGGTGTCGGGCGGCGACGTCGCCAACGTCCCGTGGAAGAACCTCGAGAACTTCATCGCGCGCCTGCTCGACATCGAGTCCATTCGCGACATTCGCCTGGCCTCCAAGGCGCTCATGGGGCTCCCGCAGCACTGGCTGCAGGACGACGTCGTGGAGGGCATGGGTCGCGTGGCCACCGTCGCCCGCCAACGCGGCGTCAACCTGGCCATCCACACCCACGTCAACCACGCCCAGTCGGTGACCCCGACGGTGGCCCGCGCGGCCCGCGCCATGCTCGACGCGGGCGTCCGCGACGTCCGCAACCAGGGCGTGTTGATGCGCGGCGTCAACGACTCCCCCGAGGCCCTGCTGGACCTGTGCTTCGCGCTGCAGGGCGAGGCGAACATCCTGCCGTACTACTTCTACATGTGCGACATGATCCCCAACTCCGAGCACTGGCGGGTGTCGGTGGCCGAGGCCCAGCGCCTTCAGACGTCCATCCTGGGCTACCTGCCCGGCTACGCCACGCCCCGCATCATCTGCGACGTGCCCTTTGTGGGCAAACGCTGGGTGCACCAGTTGGCGCGCTACGACACCGAACGCGGCATCTCCTACTGGACGAAGAACTACCGCACCTCCATCGAGATGGACGACCCCGAGGCCCTGGAGCGCGAGTACCCGTACTACGACCCGATCGACACGCTGCCGGAGGCGGGCCAGAAGTGGTGGCGCGGGGAGTTCCCGCCCGCCGAGGTCGCCGAGGCGGGTCACCAGGCCGCGGCGCTGTCGCGCGCGGCCAGCGTCTGAATCGATCCCGGGTGTCGTACCCGCGCGATAGCCTGCCGCGGTGGATCTGAAGAAGACCGACAGGC
>NZ_DASQPW010000042.1:0-4070 GCF_035643755.1 Stackebrandtia sp.
TACCCGCAAAAGTTCCTCAACGATCCTGACTGCTGCGGCAAGGAGATCGACGCGGGGATGACCAAGGGCATTCGATGGGCTGCGGAGCATGGTGCAGACGTCATCGTCATTCCCAGCGGTGGTAGCCCTGGTGATAAGGACATGGAGGAAGCCGTTGAGTACGCCATAAAGAAGAAGAATGTTCCCGTCGTCGCTGCGGCAGGGAACAAAGAGTCTGGGAAGTATGGAAACAAGACCTCCGTCGAATCCCCTGCCGACCTGGACAGTGTCGTCGCTGTCAACGGAACAGGACGAGACGGGAAGCTTTGGCCTGGCGCGATTTCTCCTACAGGAGTATCAGACGGTTCACTGTCGGTTTCGGCACCCGCTGAGGACATAGTCTCAGCAAAGCTTGGCGGGGGATACAACTCAGGATCTGGAACGTCTGATGCTTGTGCGATTACGGGTGGTGTCGTTGCACTCATGAAGGCGCAGTGGAAGGACATAGGTTGGCAGGCCGTAAGTTGGCGGCTTACCCAAACAGCTGATGGCGAGACTGACAAGAGCGGAAACAAGAAATACAACTTGAAGCTGGGATACGGCGTCATCAATCCAGTCAAGGCGCTGACGGTCAATGTCAAGCGCCCCAAGGGTGTTCCCGATGACACGGTAAATCCAAAACCTGACCCAAAGACCTCTCCTAATTCCGATGCTCCCGCAAACAACAAGTCCTCCTCAAAGGACAAAAACGCGCTCGTCGCCTCAAATTCCACCACCCCCTGGCTCCCCATCGCCCTGGCGGCTGCCGCCGTTGTCCTCCTCGCCGCCCTCCTCTTCGTCTGGCTCCGCCGCCGAAAATCCGCTCGCCCCACCACTTCGTAACACGCCGCCATCGCTCACCCCTCCGGCTTGCGGTGACCAGCTAACCTCACCCCACATCATCCGCAAGCGTCAACGGGGGCTCGCCGTGTGTGCTTCGCCGTCGCCGCACCGCGACGACCTGCACGTCGACCTCGCCGCGCTGCGCGCCTTCGCCGACGCCCTTGACGCCGAGATCCTCGGTTCCATCGACGCGACGCACCCCCTGCTCCACGCCAAGTTCTTCCCCAACGGCCAAGCCGCTCCCCACTCCTTCGGCAAGCACCACACCGACCCCGCCACCGCTCACATCGGACCGACCCAGACCGAGAACATCAAGCGCCATCTGGAAACCCTGGCCCGCACTCGAACCGTCATCGAGGTCATGCGCGACGCCGCGCGCGAACTCGCCGCTCTCTACCAATCCAGGGACGACGACCACCGTCTCCTCGTCGACAGCGCGCTGACCGACATCCGAGAGCCGTGATGATGCCTGGGTCGTCACGTCACGCACCCGACCCTGTCGACGGTCTGTCCACACGGCAGTATCACGCCATCGCCCACGGAAACGACGAGCCGACCTGGAACTCTCAACAGCAAGGCTTCTCCGACCTTCGTGACCTCGCCGAACGCCTGCGCGACGGCACATCCACTCACCTGAACCGCCTGCGGGACTCCTGGAGCGGCGAGGGCGCCTCGGCCCTCTCCGCCGAAATACGCAAACTCATCGACGTCCTGGAACGCCTTCGCGACAGCGCGGCGTCCAATAGCGACGGAATGCGCGAGATGGCGGCCGTCATGGCCCGAGTCCGCTCCGAGATCGACGATCTTCACCACGAGGACGCCGAATGGCGGGCCAACCCCGACGGCGACGACCCCGAAACCCTCGCCGTGATGCGCGAATCGGTGCGCACCGACATGCGCGACACGATCAAGGACGCCGCCGAGCAACACCAACACCTCGCCCAGTCCTACCTCCTCGAGCCGCCATCCATCGCGGGTATCGACGCCACCACCAACCACCAACTCCAGGACCCCGCCCGCACCCACTCCGCGCCAGACCCCGCCGACCCGACGCCCAACCCCGAAACCCCGCCCGAACCCCCGATGCCCTTGCTGCCCATGGAACCCGCGGCCGCGACCCTCGACGGCGCCACCCCCGCCCCCGACGGCGCCGTTTGTCCCGAGGTGCGTCACCAACCCGCCAGCCCCCTGCGCTCCGACGCGTCTCGCCAGGGTCTCCTCAACCAACGGCGACACGACCAACGCCCGCCCGCCCCAACCCGCGACCGACGCCGCGCCCTCCTCATCGAGGACGACGATTCCCCGTTCGCCCCCGGCGATCCCACGGTCGTGCCACCCGTCATCTCTGGCGGCGTCGACCCTGGCCCTCACGGCTCGGGCCCCGTTCTCACGGGCACCGTCCACCGCCAGTTCCCCGAGTACCGCGACAAACCCGCGACACCAGCCCCTCAGACCGAGTTGGAGGACGGCTCCTCGGTCTCGATTCAGTTCGGCGGCAAGAGCCTCGACTTCTCCGAGCTCTCCCACGACGACCCCCACGCGTTGCCCTGACGTCGCCAGGCCCGCGCCGATCGCGATGCCACGCGCGATCGCGCCCCCACTACGGTGTTGCCAGGTATTCGCATCGAAGGTGCGACGAGGTAGCCACGGAGGACCCGCGCCATGTCAAACGCCAAGCGGCCATGGGGTCTCATCGTGGTCGTCGTGATCGCGGTCCTCAGCGTCGCGACGTACCTCTTTCTCGCCAACCACAAGACCGCAGACGTCGAGGCCAAGACGGTCGCTCGAGCCGCTCACGACGTCCTCGCCGACGCCAAGAAGACGGCCGACTTCCTCGACACCCCATACGTTCTCAAGAGCATGCGGGCGGAACCATGCAAGGGCCCGCAGGGTAAACCCGACTACACCGTCTACAACGTACTCGGCAGCTTCCACTTCGTCCCCAAGACGGGCGACCTCAACGGTGTGGTCGCCAAGGTCCACGACCACTGGAAGTCCAGGGGCTGGCAGATCACCGAATACCGCCACGCCAAGGACGCCGACGCCAGCGTCAGCGCCACCGAACCGTCCACCGACACCGACTACGAGTTCACCGCGCTCAACGCGGTCGGGCTGATCAACGCCCCCATCACCACGGGCTGCTTCCGCGACCGAAGCCTCAAGGGCGTGGTGGGCGAGCACATCTCCGGCGTCCCGACGCCGTCGTCCTCCCCGCCACCCACCGGAAACTCCCCGACCCACGGCTGAACCCAAAAGGACACCGCCCCACCCGCTCGCGATGACCAGGCGGAACGGCGTCCCCAGCACACATTCACGCACCCCGCCCGCTGAAGCAGAAGGCAAGAAAGTGAACGCTTCCCTCACCGTACCAAGCATCGTCCCGCTCCTACGAGGTGTAGTGCGCGCCGTCACCGCTGGGCCGAAAAGCGCGGGGGCGAGTTCGATAGCCTTGGAATCGTGACCAACACCGCGACGTCCTCGGCGACGGAGAGCTTCCCCGACCCGAAGCGCTCCTGGAAGCGTTCGGGGGTGCTGCTGGGGCTGTGGGTCGTCGTGTGGGCGGCTGTTGCGATTATCGGAACGGGGTGGAACGCGGTGGCGCAGCCCGGGGAGGGCAATCCCCACGATGAGTACGCACGCAGCGCTGACGAGGCGGCAGAGAGGTTCATGCACGCGGTCTTCGCGAACAAGGACTGGCACGAAGCGAATCTGATGCAGTGCGCCAACGCTGACGATCTCGATCCTCACGATTTGCGTCAAAAGATCTTCACGCGAGCAAAAGAATACAGGCAGGAAGAACACCTTGATACTCGCGATGTTCAGAGTTTTGAGTCAGGCGATGCCAATACGACGGGCAGCAGCCCCGCCGTCTATCGAGTAGTCATTACGGTCTACTGGTCGAAATTTGACAAAGCGCCCTTTAAGTACGACGTGAAAACCGAGCCCAACGCGGATCGACCGTGTGTATCTAAAGTGGTGAGTGTCGACACCTGATAGGTCAGGTAATGGTGTGTATTGAGGCTCTGGATGCGTACAGGTCGACGGCGTTGCCGTCGGGATCGAACACGACGGCGTAGCGCGGTCCCCAGTCGGCGTCGAAGGGCGCCAGTTCGCCGCGGGCGCCGGCGGCGGTGAGGGCGGCGTAGCGGGTGTCTACTTCGGAGGGTGTCGCGCACTCGAAGGCCAGGGCGACGCGGGGGCCGCCCGAG
>NZ_DASQPW010000043.1:0-30305 GCF_035643755.1 Stackebrandtia sp.
GCCGCGCGCCTTGCCTCCGCGATGTCCGCGCCGGAGGCCACGCAGTTGAGAACCCGTCCGCCCGCCGACACCAGCGTGCCGTCGGCGTCGGTGGCGGTGCCCGCGTGCAGCACCCCGGGCGCGTCCGCGCCGGTGACGGGCCGTCGAGCCGCGGCGCGGGTCGGGTACCCCTGCGACGCGATCACGACGCACACCGCCGCCCCGGGTTTCCAGCGCGGCGCTCCGAACGCGTCGAGCTCGCCGCGCGCCGCCGCGTTCAGCAGCCCCGCCAGCGGGGTCTCCAGCAGCGCCAGCACCGCCTGAATCTCGGGATCGCCGAAGCGGCAATTGAACTCGATGACCCGGGGCCCCTCGGAGGTCAACGCGAGTCCACAGTAGAGAACACCGATGAAGGGGGCGCCGCGCCGCGCCAGCTCGGCCAGCGTCGGCTCGGCCACCGTCGACATCACGGTGTCGACGAGGCCGGCGTCGGCCCACGGCAGGGGTGTGTACGCGCCCATGCCCCCGGTGTTGGGCCCGGTGCCGCCCTCGCCCACCCGCTTGAAATCCTGGGCGGGCAGCAGCGGCACGGCGGTGTGGCCGTCGCTGATCACGAACAGCGACACCTCGGGGCCGTCGAGGAACTCCTCGACCACCACGGTGCCGCAGCGCGCCGCGTGGGCCAGGGCCTCGGCGCGATCCTCGGTGACCACGACCCCCTTGCCCGCGGCCAGCCCGTCGTCCTTGACGACGTAGGGCGGGCCGAAGCGGTCCAGGGCCACGGCCACGGACGCCGGATCGGAACACGTGGCCGCGCGCGCGGTCGGCACGCCCGCGGCGTCCATCACGTCCTTGGCGAAGGTCTTGGAGCCCTCGATGGCGGCGGCCCGGCCCGAGGGGCCGAAGCAGGCGATCCCCTTGGCACGCACCGCGTCGGCGGCGCCGACCACCAGCGGGGCCTCGGGCCCCACCACCACCAGGTCGGCGGCGACGTCGACGGCCAGGGCCGCGATCTCGTCGGGGTCGCCGGTGTCGACCGGGCGGCACTCGGCGAGCGACGCCATTCCGGGATTGCCTGGGGCACAAATGAGCTGGGAGACGGCCGGGTCGGCGGCCAGCGAAGCCGCCAGGGCGTGTTCGCGCCCTCCCGTGCCGATGAGCAGAACTCGCACGGCAGAAGTGTATGGGGGCACAAAAAGGGCTTCTCGCGCACCCGCCAGAGCCCGCTTATCCTTGCTGCCTTCCGGCCCTGGGGAGGTTCACGGGGTAACGCCGCGCGAGAAGCGCCGGTAAGCCTAACAGGTGCCCGCGGCGTCACGCCAAGGGCAGCAGGTCGGTGAGGTCGGCGCGCACGCCGCTGGCGCGGACCCGCCCGTCGGCCACCGCGTCGGCGAAGGCCAGACGCCCCGCCGCCAGCGCCAGAAAGGTGAGCGGGTCGCACTCGACGACGTTGGGCGGCGTGCCGCGGGTGTGGCGCGGGCCGTCCACGCACTGGACGGCGCCGAACGGCGGCACCCGCACCTCCACCGACTTGCCGGGGGCGTTGCCGGCCAGGCGCGCCAACAGGGCGCGCACCGCGTCGCGTTGCAGGTCCCGGGGCGGGCCGTCGGGGGTGTCGAGGGCGGCGATCGCCGCGGGAATGGACTCGGGATCGGTGACGGCGGACACGCCGTCACGATACTCCGCGTTCTCCGTAACGATTTGCGGACAAATCGGCGCGACACGACCCCCGCACTGGCGGGGCGTGTCAAAGGCAAGGCATAGTGGCGACGTCGGATAAAGACGCGGCTGGTGCGTGCCCGTGCCGCCCGTGCGTCAAGGAGCATTGAGTCGTGACATCCCCAACGCCGCAAAGATTCCGGTCCGGCCACCGGTCCGTCAGCGCCGTGGTCGGCGGGCTTGCCACGGTGGCGGCCGTGTTGATCGTCGCCGTCGGCTTCCCGGCCCCGGCGTTCGCCTCCGACATCGCCCTGCAGTTCGACAACCCGAACGTCTCGGTCACCACGGGCAAGGGGCCCGCGACCGTCAACCTCAACTTCGGGGCCATGCAGGACGCCAAGGACGTCAAGGTCGACGTGTCCAGCGACAAGGCCGACTACGTCGACATCAAGGTGGACAAGGGAAACTGCGCCCAGGCCAGCGGCGCCTCGGTGACCTGTAAGCACCTGCGGCCCGGGGAGGCCAAGTCGGTCCCGGTCACGATCACCCCGAAGGACGGCACCGACCTCGCCGAGGGCGACACGGTCGCCGGCACCATCACCGCCACGGTCGCCGGGCCGAACGCGGGGACGACCACGACGGCGCTGAGCATCGTCGGCGGCGAGTCGGGCACCAACCAGATCACCGGCACGGTCCTGGACCTCAAGAAGAAGCCCGTGAAGGACGCCCAGGTCACGATCTGGGACGGGGAACAGAAGAAGCACGGTCCCAGGAACACCGACGACAAGGGCAAGTTCACCATCGAGGAGCACTTCGCCGAGGGCCAGGGCAAGATCGAGGTCAAGAAGAGCGGGTACACGACCTACAGCGACACGGTTCCGATCAGCACCGGCAGCAACAGCCCGATCGAGGTCCCGTTCGAGAAGAAGGCCTCCCACAAGGACGACCCGACGACCAAGGCGGCGAACTCCTCGCAGCCGAACGTCAGCGACCCGGGGCTGGGCGCCACGGGTTGGATCATCGTGATTCTCGGCACGCTGCTGGTGATCGGCGGCATCGTGGCGATCGTCATGCTGCTGCGCCGCGGCAAGGACGACGAGGAAGAGGAGGACGAGGACCTCGACGCGAACATCGCGCCGATCCACCGTCCCACCGCCACCCAGACCGGGCAGCTGGGCGTGTACGACGCGGCGTCCCGGCGTCCCGGCATGGACTCGCCGACCATGATCCACAATGGTCCGCTGTACGACGACGACGAGCTGGCGCGCTACGGCAGCAACCCGGGCGGCCCGGGCGCCGGCCCCGCGGCGTCGGGATTCGGCCCCGCGTATGGGGATCAGCGCCCCACCGAGATGGTGAATCCGCACGCCGAGCCCGTCTCGGGCGCGACGCAGCGGTACCCCGCCGCCCAGCCCGAGGCGCCGACCTCGGGGGCCACCCAGATGTATCCGTCCGCGCCCACCTCGGGGGCGACGCAGATGTACGGAGCGGCGACGCCCGAACCGCGGTCCGGTGGCGGGTACCAGGGATATCAGTCGCCGCCGTCGCAGGACCAGTACGGATACGGATCGGCCGACCAGTACCGCGAACCCGGCCAGGAGCAATACCGCGGCGCGCCGCAGGACCAGTACGTCGCCCCGCAAGAGCCGTACGTCGCCCCGCAGGAGCCGTACCGCGGCGGAGCGCCCGACCCGTACGCGCCGGGCGCGGGCGGCCAGGACCCCTATCGCGGCGGGGCGCCGGACCCGTACGGCGGAGGCGGCCAGGACCAGCAGCAGTACCGCGGCGGCCAGCAGGATCAGTACGGCTACGGCCCGGCCGACCAGTACCGCGACCCCGCGCCGCGGCAGCCCGGCGGCCGGCACTACCGCGAGGACGACGACGACCGCCCGCATTCGTGGTGATCTTCGCCAAAGGGACGCCGAAACTCCGCCGGGACGCCCCCTGCCTTGCCCGAAAGGGCTAGTTCGGGTGGCGCGCGTTGCCCATCGGCCCTATAAGATGCCCATACAGGCTCGCGAAGGCGACGCGGTTCGCCGACGCACATCCAACACTCTCAAGGAGTTTCCAGTGGCCCGAGGTGACGGGCGGCTCACCCACGACCTCGAACACGGTGACGACTCCGCTCCCAAGGACGAATGCGGTGTCTTCGGGGTGTGGGCGCCGGGGGACGAAGTCGCCAAGTTGACCTATTTCGGCCTGTACGCGTTGCAGCATCGCGGGCAGGAGGCCGCGGGCATCGCGGTGTCGGACGGGGCGGCCGTCACCGTCTTCAAGGATCTCGGGCTGGTGGCCCAGGTCTTCGACGAACCCACCCTGGCGCCGCTCACCGGGCACCTGGCCATCGGTCACGCCCGCTACTCCACCACGGGGTCACCCACCTGGGAAAACGCCCAGCCCACCCTGCGATCCACGTCCACCGGGACCACGATCGCCTTGGGGCACAACGGGAACCTCACCAACACCGCCGAGCTGGCCGCCGAGTGCGCGTCGCTGGGCATCGACACCGAGGGCACCACCTCCGACACCGCGCTGGTCACCGCGCTGCTGACGTCCTATCCGGACGAATCGGTGGAGGCCGCGTCCCTGCGGGTGCTGCCGCGGCTGCGCGGCGCCTTCAGCTTCGTATTCATGGACGACAACACGCTGTACGCCGCGCGCGACGCGGCCGGGGTGCGCCCGCTGGTGCTGGGCCGCCTGGAGCGGGGTTGGGTGGTGGCCAGCGAGACCGCTGCCCTGGACACCGTCGGCGCGTCCACGGTGCGCGAGGTGGAGCCCGGCGAGCTGATCGCCATCGACGAGCACGGGCTGCGCAGCGCGCGCTTCGCCAACCCCGAACCCAAGGGCTGCCTGTTCGAATACGTGTACCTGGCCCGCCCCGACTCCACCATCTCCGGGCGGGGCATCTACTCGACCCGCGTCGACATTGGACGAAACCTGGCGCGGGAGTACCCCGCCGAGGCCGACCTGGTGATCCCGGTGCCGGAGTCGGGGGTGCCCGCGGCGATCGGCTACGCCGACGAGTCGGGGATCCCCTTCGGGCTGGGCTTCACCAAGAATTCATACGTGGGCCGCACCTTCATCCAACCGTCTCAGACGCTGCGGCAGGTCGGCATCCAGCTGAAGCTCAACCCGATCCGGGACAAGGTGCGCGGCAAGCGCATCGTCGTGGTGGACGACTCGATCGTGCGCGGCAACACCCAGCGCGCCCAGGTGCGGATGCTGCGCGAGGCGGGCGCGGTGGAGGTGCACGTGCGGATCTCCTCCCCGCCGGTGAAATGGCCCTGCTTCTACGGCATCGACTTCGCCACCAAGGCCGAGCTGATCGCCGACAACCTGGACATCGAGGGAATCCGGCGCTCGATCGGCGCCGACTCGCTGGGCTACGTCTCGTTGGAGGGGCTGGTCTCGGCGACCGAGCAGCCCGCCACCCGGCTGTGCCAGGCGTGTTTCAACGGCGAGTACCCGATCGGCCTGCCCGAGGGCGACGTGATCGGCAAGCACCTCCTGGAAGGTCTGGATCGGCGCTCCGGCACCGATGCGGGCGACACCGTCGCGAAGGAAGATGCCAGCGCATGACGACCGAACGCAAGATCACCCCCTGGCGGGCGCCGTCCTATAAGGATGCCGGCGTGGACATCGAGGCCGGTGATCGCGCCGTCGAGGGCCTGAAGTCCAAGATCCGCAAGGCGACCCGGCCCGAGGTCGTGGGCGGCATCGGCGGCTTCGCGGGCCTGTTCGCGCTGGACACCCAGAAGTATCGGCAGCCGCTGTTGGCGTCGTCGACCGACGGGGTCGGCACCAAGCTGGTGATCGCCCAGCGGATGGGCATCCACGACACGGTGGGCATCGACCTGGTGGCCATGGTGGTGGACGACCTGGTGGTGTGCGGGGCCGAGCCGCTGTTCCTGCTGGACTACATCGCCTGCGGCAAGGTGATTCCCGAGCGCATCGTCGACATCGGGGCCGGGATCACCGACGGCTGCCGCTACGCGGGCTGCGCGCTGATCGGCGGCGAGATCGCCGAGCACCCGGGCGTGTTGGAGGCCAACGAGTACGACGTGTCGGCCACCGGGGTCGGCGTCGTGGAGGCCGACGACCAGCTCGGCCCCGACAAGGTGGTGGCCGGCGACGTGGTCATCGGCATGGCCTCGTCGGGCCTGCACTCCAACGGTTTCTCGCTGGTGCGTCACGTCCTGCTCGGCGAGCAGGGCATGTCGCTGGACACGGTGGTGCCGGAGTTCGGCCGGCAGCGCACCCTCGGCGAGGAGCTGCTGACGCCGACCAAGATCTACGCCCGCGACTGCCTGGCCATCATCGCCGAGTGCGAGGTGCATTCCTTCGCGCACATCACCGGCGGCGGCGTCCCGGGCAACATCGTCCGCATCCTGCCGCCCGACCTGGACGCGGTCATCGACCGCGCCAGCTGGAAGCCGCAGCCGGTGTTCGATCTGGTGGCGCGCATGGGAAAGGTGCCCGCCGCCGAGATGGAGCGCACCTTCAACATGGGCATGGGCATGGCCGCGGTGGTGCCCGGCGACCAGGTAGACCGCACCATGGCGCTGCTGACCGCCCGGGGCGTCGACTCGTGGGTGGCCGGAAAGATCGAGGACGGCCGCGGCGAGGTGCGGCTGTCGGGCGATTACCGCTCGGAGTAGGGGATCACGGCGACGCCCTCGATCTCGACCAGCGCCTCGTCGTCCCAGAGCCGGGCGACGCCGATGCCGGCGGTGGCCGGGTAGCGGCGCCCCGCCAGCTGGCGCCACACCGCGCCGATCTCGCGGGCGTGGGCCTTGTAGTCGTCGACGTCGGTCATGTAGATGCGCACCGACACCAGATTGTCGGAGCGGCCGCCCGCCGCGTTCAGCGCGGTGAGCAAATTGGACAGACACTGGGCGAACTGGGTGACCACGTCGCCGACGCCGACGATCTCGCCGTGGCCGTTGAGCGCGGTCTGGCCCGCTAGGTAGACGGTGCGGCCCGGATCGGCGACCACCGCGTGGGAGAAGCCCGAGGGCCGGGCGAGCTGCACGGGGTTGAGGTAGCGGTTCATGACTGGACCGTCCCGCCGTCGACGTTGATTCCCTGACCGGTGATGCCGGAGTTGTTGACGCACAACATGATCGCGTCGGTCACCTCCTCGGGGGTGATGAGGCGCCCGATGGGCTGTTTGGCGTCGAGGAAGGCGCGGGCCGCCTCGGGCGAGCGCCCGGTCTTGTCGGTGATGGCGGCGATGGAGGCCGCGGTCATCGACGTGTCCACATAGCCCGGACACACGGCGTTGACGGTGACGCCGGTGGAGGCCAGCTCGGCGGCGGCGGAGCGCACCAGCCCGAGCAGCCCGTGCTTGGCGGCGGTGTAGGCCGCGATGTAGGGCTCGCCGATCTTGGAGGCCATGGACGCCACGGCCACGATCCGCCCGAAGCCGCGCTCCTTCATGGACGGTATGGCGCGGCGCAGGCAGCGAAACGGCGCGGTGAGGTTGACGTCGAGCTGGGCGGACCAGTCGGCGTCGGTGACGCGGGGCAGCGGGGCGGAGGTGGCGGAGCCCGCGTTGAGCACCAGCACGTCCACGGGACCGAGGGCGTCCTCGACGGCGGCGAAGATCCGGTGCGCGGAGTCGGCGTCGGTGATGTCGGCGGGAATCACCAGGGTCTCGCCGGGGCAGTCGGCGGCGACGGCGGCGAGCTGATCGGCGCTGCGCGCGGTCAGCGCGACCCGGTGGCCCTGTTGGGAAAGCCGCACCGCGATCGCGCGCCCGATGCCCCTTCCGGCGCCGGTGACCAGGGCGGTGGGTGAGGTCATTGCCGTACTCTAGCCGCCCACCATCAGTCGGGAGTCCGCCCGCCGAGCGCGCGCCATATCAGGGTGGCCGTGCGTTCGGGCCAGCGCTCCGGGGCGGGGTCGCCCGCGAGTTCGCGGCCGTACCAGCAGCCGGTGCACATGGTCAACGCGATCTCCAGGTCGGCATCGGCATCGATGTGCCCGAGCCGTCGCGCGGTCTCGAGGATGTCGCTCAGGCGCCCGCGTCGCGGTGCGACCACCGTGGCGCGGTAACGGGCGCGCACGTCGGGATCGGTGGTGTCCTGGAGCATGGTGCCCACCAACGACAGTCGCCCGGGTTGCGAGACCCCGCGCTGGTAGTCGGCGAGCTCGGCGACCAGCGCGGAGTACGGGTCGGCGAGTTCCGCGCCGTGAGGTTCCCGTTCCTCCAGGGTCTTGATCACGGCCGCGGCGAGGTCGGCCTTGCGGGGCCAGCGCCGGTACAGGGCCTGGCGGGTGGTACCGGCCTCCTCCGCGATGGTCGCCAGGGACATGGCTATGTACCCGTTGCTCGCCAGACTGCGGGCCGCCACGGCCAGGACACGGTCGTCGATCCCGGCGTCGCGCGCTCGTCCTTGTCGACCGCTCATGCCTCTACTTCCAATGCAACACTGTATTGTATTGTTTCGCTCGCCATCCACAGAGAGTAGGAGCCATGATATTGGTGACCGGTGCCAGCGGCACCGTCGGTGCGTTGCTGGTCGAGGAGCTGCGGGCCCGAGACCGGCCGGTGCGGGCCATGCTGCGCGATGTCGCAGCGGCATCGACCCGGTGGGACGCCAAGACGCGACCCGTCGTCGCGGACTTCGCCGACCCGGCGTCGCTGGACGCCGCGGTGGCGGCCGTGGACGCGATCTATCTGCTGGCGGCGGTGCATCCCGAGATGGCCGCGCACGAACGCAACGTGATCGACGCGGCCGCGCGGTCCGATGCCCGTCCCAGAATCGTGCTGCACGCCGCCGCCGGTGTCGACGCACGGCCCGAGGGCGTGCGGTTCCTGACGGCGCACGCCCGGGCGCTCGATCACCTGCGGGCGTCAGGTCTGGACTGGACCGTCCTGGCCCCCAACGGCTTCTTCCAGAACTTCCTGGGCATGGCACCGTCCGTCAAGGCGGGCGGGATAGCGCTGCCCGCCGGGAACGCCGCGGTATCCTATGTGGATGCCAGGGACGTCGCGGCGGTCGCCGCGCACGTGCTGACCAGCGACGGCCACGCCGGGCGGATCTACCCGGTCACCGGCCCGCGCGCCCTCACCCACGGCGAGATCGCCGAAGCCCTCGGCGCGGCGGCGAACCGGACCGTGACGTACCGGGCCGTGACCGGCGAGCAGGCTCGAGACGCCATGCTCGCCGCCGGTCTGGACACGTGGCGCGTCGACGGCCTGGTCGAGCTGTACGGGATGTACGCGTCCGGGTTCGCCGCGCGGGTCTCGGACACCGTGCCCACGCTGCTGAGGCGTCCGGCCCGGTCGTTCGACGAGTTCCTGGCCGCCCACCCCGGGGTGTTTCGTTGAACACCAACCGTCCGACGCGGCTGGTGGTGGGCATCAGCGGCGCCACCGGGATCGCCTACGGCGTCGAGGTGCTCCGGCTGGCACGCGAGGCCGGCGCGGAGACTCATCTGGTCGTCACCCCCGCCGGACAGCTGACCCGGGCCCACGAAACCGACCTGACGGCCCGCCAGCTGTCGGCGCTCGCCGATGTGGTCTACCGTCCGGCCGACATCGGCGCGGCCATCGCCTCGGGCTCGTATCGCCACGACGGGATGATCGTCGCCCCGTGCTCCTCCCGGACGCTGTCGGCGATCGCGTACGGCAACGGCGACAACGCACTCACGCGAGCGGCCGACGTCACGCTCAAGGAACGCCGCCGCCTGGTGCTGATGGTGCGCGAGACCCCGCTGGCACTCGGGCACCTGCGCGCCATGACCACGGTGACCGAATCCGGCGGGATCATCATGCCGCCCGTTCCCGCCTGGTACCAGCGTCCCGACAGCCTCGACGCCCTCATCACGCACACCGCCGCCCGCGCGCTCGACCTGGTGGGCGTCGACATCGACTCCGTGCCCCGCTGGGGCGAGGAACCCGAGCCATCCCGAAACCCTTGAGAGAGACCGACATGAATCATCTACGTTCCCTGCGGGAATTCATCGACGAGCTCGACACCATCGGCGAGATCCAGCGGGTCGACACCGAGGTCGACTGGAGGCTGGAAATCGGCGCCATCATCCGCCGCGGCTACGACCTGACGGCACCGGCGCCGCTGTTCACCAACATCACCGGCTACACCGACACCCGCTTCCGCGTACTGGGCGCACCGGGCGGGCTCGGCGGCCCCGGCCGCCGCCTGGCCCGGGTCGCCCTGGCCCTGGGGCTTCCGCCCACCGCGTCCGGACAGGACATCGTGGAGGCGATCGTCGCCGCCCGCTCGAAACCGGGCATCCCCCCGGTAGCCGTGGCCAGCGAGGGCGCGCCGTGCAAGCAGAACATCGTGCGCGGCGACGACATCGACTTGCTGGCCTTCCCCACTCCACTGATCCACGGCAACGACGGCGGTCGGTACATCCAGACCTACGGGATGAACATCGCCAAGACCCCCGACGGGTCGTGGACCAACTGGTCGATCAACCGCATGATGATCGCGGGCAGGGACACCCTGGCCTGCCTGATACCCGGCCCGCAGCACCTGGGGATCATCCGAGCCCAGTGGGGCAAGATCGGCAAACCGATGCCGATCGCGCTCGCGCTCGGCGTCGAGCCGGGTCTGCCCTACGTCGGGGCGATGCCGCTGCCGGAGAACGCGGACGAGAGCCATTTCCTGGGCGCGCTGTTCGGCGAGGGACTGGAGGTCGTGCCCGCCGAGACCGTGGACCTGATGGTGCCCGCCACCTCCGAGATCGTCATCGAGGGCCACATCGCGTTCGAGGACGAGGCGATGGAGGGACCCATGAACGAGTATCCGGGCTACATCGCCGTCGACGCCTCACCCAAGCCGCTGTTCAGGGTCAGCGCCGTCACGTATCGCGACGACGCCATCCTGCCGGTGGTGGCCGCCGGCCCGCCGGTGGAGGAGGACCACACCGGCACCGGCACCATGCACGCCGCCGAGATCCTCTACCAGCTGCGCGAAGCCGGCCTCCCCGTCGCCTCGACGTGGTTTTCCTACGAGTCGGCCCTGCACTGGCTGATCGTCTCGGTCCGGCGGGACTGGCGCGAGACGCTGAACATCCAGTCCCGAGAACTGGCGCAGCGGATCGGCGACATCATCTTCGCGGGCAAGGCCGGGTTCGGCGTGCCGAAGGTGCTGCTGGTCGAGGACGACATCGACATCACCAACGTCGACGAGGTCGTGTGGGCCTTCGCCACCCGCACCCACCCCGAACACGGCGAGGTCCACTTCCCGGCCGAACCCACCGCCGCTTTGTCGGTGTACCTCGACGAACAGGAGCAGCACAGCTACCGCGCCGGCAAGGTCATCCACAATTGCCTGCTCGCCGAGCTGCACCCTGAGGGCCAACGGCCGGTCAAGGGCAGCTTCGCCAACGGCTGGCCCGCCGAGATCCAGCAACGCGTGCTGAACAACTGGAACTCGTACGGCTATGAATAGGCTTCGGTGAGGGCTGTGTCAATCGGGCTGGCATCCCAGGGTTGAGCGTAATAGACTCAACTTTCGAGAATTGACGAGCCACCACGGGAGGCACCTTTGAACGTTGATCGGTTGACCACCAAGAGCCGCGAGGTGATCTCCGCGGCCGCGGCGGACGCCGCGCAGTCCGGGCACGCCACGGTCGAGTCGTGGCACCTGCTGTCCGCGCTGCTGCGCGGCGACGGCTCCACCGCCCCGGCGCTGCTGCGCGCGGTGGGCGCCGATCCCAACGCCCTGCTCGCCACCGCCGAGGAGGGCCTGAAGGCGCTGCCCAGCGCCCGCGGCTCGTCCATGGCCGAACCCTCCATGTCGCGCGAGCTGCTCAACGCCATCAACGGCGCCGACCGCCTCGCCGCGGCCGGGGGCGACGACTACGTGTCGACCGAGCACCTGCTGGCCGGGCTGGCGCAGGTCGGCGGGCCCTGCGGCGAGGCGCTGCAGGCCGCGGGCGCCACCGAGAAGACCCTGGTCGAGGCGTTCCCCACCATCCGCGGCGGCGACCGCAAGGTCACCTCCGCCGACCCCGAGGGCAGCTACAAGGCCCTGGACAAGTACGGCATCGACCTCACCGAGGCCGCCCGCGAGGGACGGGTGGACCCGGTGATCGGTCGCGACACCGAGATCCGGCGCGTGATCCAGGTGCTGTCGCGCCGCACCAAGAACAACCCCGTCCTGATCGGCGAGCCCGGGGTCGGCAAGACCGCGATCGCCGAGGGCCTGGCCCAGCGGATCGTCGCCGGTGACGTCCCCGAGTCGCTGCGCGACCGCCGCGTGGTGTCGCTGGACCTGGGCGCGATGGTCGCCGGGGCCCAGTACCGCGGCCAGTTCGAGGAGCGCCTCAAGGGCGTGCTCGAGGAGATCAAGGGCTCCGACGGCCAGATCATCACCTTCCTGGACGAGCTGCACACCATGGTGGGCGCGGGCAAGTCCGAGGGCTCGATGGACGCGTCCAACATGCTGAAACCGATGCTGGCCCGCGGCGAGCTCCGCATGGTCGGCGCCACCACCTTGGACGAATACCGCCAGCACATCGAGAAGGACCCGGCCCTGGAGCGCCGCTTCCAGCCCGTGCTGGTGGGCGAGCCGTCCATCACCGACACCGTCGGCATCCTGCGCGGGCTCAAGGAACGCTACGAGGTGCACCACGGCGTGCGCATCACCGACGGCGCCCTGGTGGCCGCGGCGTCCCTTTCAGACCGTTACATCACCGACCGTTTCCTTCCCGACAAGGCCATCGACCTGATCGACGAGGCCGCCAGCCGCCTGCGCATGGAGATCGACTCGCGACCCGTCGAGGTCGACGAGATCGAGCGCGCCGTCAAGCGCCTCGAGATCGAGGAGATGGCGCTGGCCAAGGAGGACGACCCCGCCTCGCGGGAGCGCCTGGAGCGGCTGCGCCGCGAACTGGCCGACCGCCGCGAGGAGCTCACCGCGATCTCGCAGCGCTGGTCCACCGAGAAGGACCACATCACCGCGATCTCCCAGACCAAGGAGGAGCTGGAGCAGCTGCGCGGCCAGGCCGACCGCGCCGAGCGCGACTCCGACCTCGCCGCCGCCTCCGAGCTGCGCTACGGCCGCATCCCCGAGCTGGAACGCGATCTCGCCACCGCCGAGTCCGAGCTGCTGAAGCTCCAGACCTCGGGCGCCATGCTCAAGGAGGAGGTCGAAAGCGACGACATCGCCGAGGTGGTGTCGGCGTGGACGGGCATTCCCGCGGGCCGACTGCTGGAGGCCGAGACCGCCAAGCTGCTGCGCATGGAGGACGAGCTCGGCAAGCGGGTCGTCGGCCAGGACGCGGCGGTGCGCGAGGTCTCCGACGCGGTGCGCCGCGCCCGCGCGGGCATCGCCGACGAGAACCGCCCCACGGGCTCCTTCCTGTTCTGCGGCCCCACGGGCGTCGGCAAGACCGAGCTCGCCAAGGCCCTGGCGGCCTTCCTGTTCGACGACGAGCGCGCCATGGTCCGCATCGACATGAGCGAATACTCCGAGCGGCACTCGGTGGCCCGCCTGGTCGGCGCGCCCCCCGGCTACGTCGGTTACGAGGAGGGCGGCCAGCTCACCGAGGCGGTGCGCCGCCGCCCCTACTCGGTGGTGCTGCTCGACGAGGTGGAAAAGGCCCACCCCGGCGTCTTCGACACCCTGCTCCAGGTGCTGGACGACGGCCGCCTCACCGACGGCCAGGGCCGCACGGTCGACTTCCGCAACACCATCCTGATCATGACGTCCAATCTGGGCTCCACGTCGATCACCGACCCGACCCTGTCGCCCGAACAGCGCACCGACGCGGTCCTGGCCAGCGTCCGCGCCCACTTCAAGCCCGAGTTCCTCAACCGCCTGGACGACATCGTGGTGTTCGACGCGCTGTCGGGCGAGCAGCTGAAGTCCATAGTCGACGTCCAGCTCGGCCGCCTGGCCGACCGCCTCGCCGACCGCCGCCTCCACCTCGACGTCGACGACGCCGCCCGCGGCTGGCTCGCCGACCGCGGCTTCGACCCCGTCTACGGCGCCCGCCCGCTGCGGCGCCTCGTCCAAAGCGCCATCGGCGACCCCCTGGCCCGCGACCTGCTCGCGGCCAAGGTCCGCGACGGCGACACGGTGTCGGTGAGCGTGTCGGCGGACGGCAACTCCCTGTCGGTGTCGCGCGCCGAGGACTGACTCACGCGAGGCCGGCCGACTTTCGCAGCTCGGCCAGCTCCCGCGGGGTCGTCATGCGTGCGATGGCCGCGATGTCGCAGATGTACTCGCGTTGATGCGGCGGGAAATCGCGGGCGATCCGTTCGGGGTCCTCCCGCAGCGCTCGGTACAGCTCCCTGCCCTCGACATAGAACAGGTCGACGAACGTGACGTCGTCGGCGGCGCTCTTCATGACGTTGCTCGGGTTGTGGTCGATCCCGCCCCAGAACGGGATCGCCTCGGCGGCCTCGGCGTGGAGAAGCTCGGCCTCGCGGCGGACCTCGGTGACGGGATCGTGCGGCGCCGCGGCGTCCCAGCGTTGCCACACCGCGGCGGCCTCGGGCGGCTCGGTGGGCAGGAGAAACTCCAGCACCGTCACGCGCCCGCCGCCCGCCAGCGGCGCGTCGAAGTGGACGCGGGGCAGCAGGGGGTGCCCCGCGAGGCGACGGCACAGCCTCACGAACACCTCGTAGGCGGGTTCGAAGGGACTGATCCGCGCCACCCGCTCGCCATCGGGCGAGCGCCACACGGTGGCCCAATCCCCGATGCCGCAGGCACTCCAGCCGTCGGCGAGCAGGCGCGCCGTCGCGTCGCGGTGCGATGACCCGTGCATGGACTCCAGCAAACCCATGGGGCGCAATCTAAGCGATGTCCGCGGCGCGCGGCGGGGATTATTCGGCGTCGATGGGTTGGTGGATGTGCCAGTGGTGGCCGAAGGGGTCGCGGAAGCGGCCGTCGCGCAGGCCGTAGTCGGAGTCGCTGACGGGGAACAGGACCGTGGCGCCCGCGTCGCTCAGGCGGTCGGCGAGGGCGTCGACGTCGGTGGTGGCGATGGACATGATGACGGGGGTGCCGCCCAGGTCGTCGGGGGACCTGTCGACCTCGTCGGCGTCCTTGAGGTCGATGACGATGTCGCCGATGCGGAGTTCGGCGTGGGCGATGGCGCCGTCGTAGGCGAAGCGGGAGACCTCGACCGCGTCGAAGGCCCGGGCGTAGAAGGCGATGGCGCGGTCGGCGTCGGAGACCGCGAGGCGGGCCGTGATGGCGGTGATCGAGAAATCAGTCATGGCCCCATCCTGAATGGTCGGGGTCGGGCGGGCTTGTAAAAAATGATCAATCGCGGACGTGATTGTGGGCGTCGGGGGAGACGGGGCGGTAGGCCGACGGGCTGGCTCCGCTGAAGGTCCGGAATTCGTGGGCCATGTGCGCCTGGTCGTAGAAGCCCTGGTCGGCGGCGACGCGGGCGAGCTGGGAGTGGGGGCGGTTGAGGGCGCGCAGGGTGCGCTGGAAGCGGAGGAGGCGGGCGTAGAGCTTGGGGGTGACGCCGACGCGGTCGCCGAAGCGGCGGGCGAAGCGGCCCGGGAGGAGGCCGAGGCGGTCGGTGACAGCGGCGACGGGGAGTCCGCGGGACAGGGCGGCGACGGCGTAGGTGACGGCGGGGTCCGTGGCGGTGCCGAGGGCGCGGGCGGCGAGGAGGTCCTCGAAGAGGCCGACGCGGGCGGCGGCGCCGTCGGCCTCGAGGAGGCGCTCGCGCAGGACGGCGCCCTCGCGTCGCCACAGGTCGTCGAGGCCGATCAGGCCATCGCGGAGCTCGCCGCCGGGCACCGGGAGGAACGGCACCGAGCCGCCGGGGCGGAAGGTCGCGCCGATGACGTGGTGGGTCTCGGAGGCGTCGATGAGGGTGGGGCGCGAGGTGGCGCCGTGCACGATGGCGCCGCCGAAGCGGCGTTCGCGCCCACCGTCGAAGGAGTGGATCTGGTCGCGGGCCAGGTTGACGATCAGGGCGGCGGTCGCGTTGGGCAGCACGCGTTCGCGGCCGCTCGACGGGGGCTGGTCGACGTACCAGATCGCCTCGACGAACGGCGCCAGGATCGGCGATCGCGGCGCCCGGTGCACGTACATGACCCCTCCAGGTTAGGGCCTGATCCGTGGTCTCGCGCCGCTCGACGCTCACGGTGACGACCGGGGAGGCGGGGCGCGGCAGTAGGGTGTGGCCCATGTTCACCGTGCCCGAATCGCAGGTGCCGCAGACGCCCACGCCGCTGTACGCCGGGGTGTTCGCGGGTTTCGGCAGCGTGCTGTTCGCGCTGGTCGAGGGCTACTTCTGGATCAGCGTCTACAACTCGCTGATCGCCCTGATCCCCGCCGATGTCGCGCAGGACGCCCAGAGCCAGGATTCTCTCAACGGCGCCAAGGTGATGCTGATAACCGTGGTGGTGATCAGCGGGTTGATCGCGGTGGCGCTGGCGATCGGCGGGGTGCTGGCGCTGCGGCGGCTCAACGGCGGGCGCATCATGATGTGGATCGCGGGCGGAATCACCATCGCCTATCACATGTGTTGCAGCGGATACATTCTCATCTTCCGCACCGCGATCACCGCTGCCATCGACCAGGAGAACGCCCGCAACGGCACCGACTACGACGTCTCCGAACACTTTCCACTGTGGCAGGTGGACCTCGCGGTGCTGTTCGGCTTCTGCGCGGGCCTCGCCGCGATCGCGGCGGTGACCCTGATCGCGCAGCGCTCCGTCAACCAGTTCTACCGCGCGCTGCGCACTCCCCCGCCGCAGGGCGGTTTCGCCGCGCCCGGGTCACCGGGCGCCTGGTGACGGTCACACCGTCCGGATGAGTTCCACGACGGCCAGCGCGGCGAAGACCGCGAACAGGACCGCGGCACCGCGCTGAATCCAGCGCAGCGGGACGACCTTCACGACCACGCGGCCCAGTGCGACCGCCAGTCCCGCCACCGCGATCAGGGCGGCGGTGGCGCCGACGAAGACCATGACGGGGGCGTGGTACTTCGCCGCCAGCGCCGCGGTGGCCAGCTGCGAGGCGTCGCCCCACTCGGCGGCGAACAGCACGCCGAAGCTGGTCAGCGCGGTCGGCCAGAACCCTTGGCGGCGTTGGGGTCCTGCCGCCTCGTCGCCGTGGTCGTGCGACAGGCTCTCGCGGAACAGCAGCACCGCGCCGAGTCCGAACAGGATCGCCACCGCCGACACCACCACCCAGTGCGGCAGCAGACCGAGCAGCCCGCCCGCGGCCACGGCGATCACCGATTGCAGGGCGAAGGCCGCCGACACCCCG
The DNA here is from genome assembly GCF_035643755.1 of Stackebrandtia sp. NCBI lineage: Bacteria > Bacillati > Actinomycetota > Actinomycetes > Glycomycetales > Glycomycetaceae > Stackebrandtia > Stackebrandtia sp. The sequence goes on from NZ_DASQPW010000043.1 coordinate 16,863, forward strand.
ACCATCACGGGCGCGGGGCGGTAGCGGCTGGACAGCACCAGCGTGGCCATCATGGTCTTGTCGGGCAGCTCGGCGACGAAGATCAGGCCGAGGGTCGCCAGCAGCGGAACCCAGTTCATGCGTCCTCATAGTGTCGGGCGGCCAGGGCCGATGCCTTGGCGTACACCACCTTCACGGGTTGCCCCAGGGCGGAGGCGGCGGCGACGACGTCGTCGTTCTCGACCGAGACGTTGACCAGGCGGCCGTCGTGGCGGGCCAGCTTCACGCCGACGCGCTGACCCTCCACCTCCACCGTGGAGGATTCGCGGTCCAGCGCGAACTTGTCCACCTGGTACGCGCGCAGCCCGATGGTGGTGGTGTTGGCGAAGATCGCCGCGCGCACCCGCTGGGCGGCAGAGTCGCGGCACAGGACGTGCAGGGTGTGGGCGGGGCGGCCCTTCTTCATCTGGACGGGGGACAGCCAGGCGTCGGAGGCCCCCGCGTCGAACAGCGCCGACAGAGCCTGCGGCCACACCCTGGGGTCGAGGTCGTCGATGTTGGCCTCGAGCATGGTGGCCGTCGGGGACGGTGCGTCGCCGGGCTGCCCGAGCACGAGGCGCAGCAGGTTCGCCCGCTCCGACGGGTCGCGCCCGCCCGCCCCGACGCCGATGGTGTCCACCGTCATGGGCGGCAGGTGGCCGAAGCGGGAGGCGAAGCCGGCGATCAGGGCGGCGCCCGTGGGGGTGCAGGCCTCGTAGGGCACCTCGCCCGACACGGGGGCCTTCGCCGCGGCCAGGACCAGCAGCGTGGCGGGGGCGGGCAGCGGGATGCCGCCGTGGGCGCCGCGGGTGACGCCGCCGCCGCAGGTCACCGCCGAGGACACCACCGTGGACAGTCCGCGATTCTCGGCGAGCCAATGGAACCCCGCGCAGGTGGCCACGACGTCGGCCAGCGAGTCGAGGGCGCCGACCTCGTGGAAGTGGACGTCCTCCAGCGGTAGATTGTGGACGGATCCCTCGGCCGCGCCGAGCCGCGTGAACACGTCGATCGCCGTGTCGCGCACGGCCCGCGGCAGGCGGGCGGCGGCGATGAGCTCGCGGATGGCGGTGAAGCGCCGATCGACGGTGGACTCGCCGATCTCGACGTCCACCTTGGTCGCGGCGAGCCCGTGGCGGGACACCTCCGACACCGCGAGCCCGATGGGTTCGACGTCCAGCGCCGCGACGCTGGCGCGCAGCACCTCGATGGGCACGCCCGCCGACACCAGGGCGCCGAGGAACATGTCGCCCGAGGCGCCCGCACCACAGTCGAGCCAACCGATCGTCATGGCTCACCTCCATCCGGCACGCGACGACCCGAACGGCAATTATCGGCGACGGGCCGCCGTCGACCGTGCGGGATGGAGGTGAGTTGCCCCACCGATTCGCGGTCTACTCGCTCAGGGCATCCGTCACGATGCCGTCGACGCCTCCCGCGAAGTAGTCCCGCATCGAGGCGATCTTGCCGTCGCGCACCCGCACCACCTGGATATAGCGGGAGGCCCGCGAGACCCCGCCGACCTCAACGGACAGCTCGATCTCGGCGATGATCACCTCGGGGTCGGTGGTCTCGTGCACCACCAGCGAGGACGTCTCCTCGTCGACGCTGGTGCCGATCCGCTCGACCTTCGCCTGCAGGGTGGCGAAGACCCGCCCGATGGCCTCGCGGCCCTCGAAGCGGTTCGGCACCCCGTCGGCCAGCAGGAACGGGAACTCCAGCACCCCGTCTTCGTGGTAGAAGGCGGTCTGCGCGGTCACCTCCCCGTTCATCGCCGCGCGGACGCAGCGTTTCCACACCTCCACGGGGGCAAGGGTTGTCACTTCCGACATCATGGACTCCTCTTCTTGGGTCGGACGGCGCCCGCGCGGGCGCCGTCCACCGAACTAGAATCGGAGTCGCGACTCCGCATGAACTATACGGAGTCATCGCTCCGTTTGTCAACCCACGAGAGGAGCCCGCCGTGCCCGCCCAGCCCGCGCGCGCCGACGCCCGCCGCAACCGCGCGCGGATCCTCGACGCCGCCGCCGAGGTCTTCAACGCCCGCGGCACCGAAGCCTCCACACAGGACGTAGCCCGCGCCGCGGGCGTCGGCATCGGGACGGTCTTCCGCCACTTCCCCACCAAGGGCGACCTGTTGCGCGCCATCGTAGTGCGCGACGTCGAGGAGCTCACCGCCCAGATCGAGGCCCTGGTCACCGACGGCGACCCCGCCACCGCCTTCTTCGCGTTCTTCACCGACATGGTCGCCCGCGCCTCCTCCATGCGGACCATCGTGCGGCTGCTCGGCGAATCGGGCGCCGACCTCCAGGCCGACAAACCCCTGCGGCTGTGGAGATCCACCATCGAGCAGCTGCTGGCCAAGGCCCGCGACGCGGGCGCGGTGCGACGCGACGTCGGCGCCGAGGAGGTGCTCGCCCTGCTGCTGAGCACCTGCCAGGCGGCGGTGTCGGCGGGCTGGGACGCCGACCTTCAACAGCGCACGCTGGGCATCATCTTCGACGGCCTGCGGATCCGACCGTCGCCGTGATCCCGCACGGGTAGGTTGTGGCGCATGCATATCGCGCTCGTCGCCATCGTCGTCGAAGACTACGACCCCGCCATCGAATTCTTTGTGGACGTTCTGGGGTTCGAGCTGGCCGAGGACTCGCCGTCGGTGACCAACGACGGGCGTCCGAAACGGTGGGTGGTGGTTCGTCCGCCCGAGGCCCAGACCGGTTTCCTGCTGGCCAGGGCCGACGGGGAGCGACAGCGGGCGCTCGTCGGCGATCAACACGCCGGGCGCGTCGGCTTCTTCCTGCGAGTGGACGACTTCGACGCCCACTACCGGCGGATGCGGGACGCGGGCGTCGAATTCCTCGGCGCGCCCCGAACCGAGCCGTACGGCCAGGTCGTCGTGTTCCGCGACATCGCGGGCAACAAGTGGGACCTACTCGGCCCCGCCGCCTGACCCCACCCTGCGTACGATCCGCGCGGCGCATACCGCCGCCCCGAAGCCGTTGTCGATGTTGACCACGGAGACCCCCGGGGCGCAGGAGTTCAGCATCGTCAACAGTGGAGCGAGGCCGCCGAAGGCCGCGCCGTAACCCACCGATGTGGGCACCGCGATCAGCGGCGCGTCGACCAGGCCGCCCACCACCGACGGCAGCGCGCCGTCCATTCCCGCCACCACGATCACGCAGTCGGCGCGGGACAGGGTTTCGCGGTGAGCCAGCAGCCGGTGCAACCCCGCCACGCCGACGTCCGACACCGACTCCACGATCGCCCCGTGGGCGCGGGCGGTGAAGGCGGCCTCGGCGGCCACGGGAAGATCCGAGGTTCCCGCGCACAGCACCGCGATCGTCGCGGCGCCCGGTTCGGGCAGCGCGCCGACCGCGACCATGCGGGCAGTCTCCTCGACAGCCACCTCGGCGAACTCGCCGCGCAGCGCGGAACGGGCCGCTTCCGAGGCCCGGGTTACCAGCACGGGATGGTCGGGGTGGGCGGCGCGCAGCCGCGACACGATCTCGACCACCTGCGGCACCGTCTTTCCCGCGCCGTAGACCACCTCGGGCTCGCCGGTGCGCAGCGGCCGATGCGTGTCCACCTTCGCGAAACCCAGGTCGGCGAAGCCGGGCCCGCCCGCGAAAACGCCGTCGGTCAACTCCCGCGCCGCGGTTTCGGGGTCGCGTTCCCCCGCGGCCACCGCCGCGAGCAGCGCCTCGAGGTCTTGTCGCTTCATGACGGCCCATGCTGCCCCACCGCGCGACCTCGCGGTGCGGCGGGCGCCACAGCGCGGTCGCATCGCCAATCGGAGGCCATAGACTCTCGTGTCATGCCGCATCCCATGGTGGTCGCGCATCGCGGTGCGAACGTCGACCTACCCGAACAGAGCCTGGCCGCCTACACCCGCGCCGTCGAGGTGGGCGCCGACGCGATCGAGTGCGACGTCCGGCTCACCAAGGACGGTCACCTGGTCTGCCACCACGACCGCACCATCGGCCGCACCAGCGACGGCAAGGGCGCCATCTCCGAGCTCACCCTCGACGAGCTGCTCAAGTTCAACTTCTCGGGCCACCACCCGCGCGAGGGCGAGCACCACCAGATCCTCCCCTTCGACACCCTGCTGCGCCTGGTGAGCGAGGCGCCGCGGCAGGTCACCATGCTGATCGAGGCCAAGCACCCGTCCCGTTTCGGCGCCCAGGTGGAGCACGCGCTGCACAAGGCGCTATCCGAATACCCCACAGTGGACGTCGTGGTGATGTCCTTCGCGCGCGCGGCCGTCACCCGCTACCGGGAGCTGGACGCCGACGTGCCGCTGGTGTGGCTCTTCGAATACCCCGTCGCGGGCCCGCCGCGGGGCGCCGGGATCCTCGGTCCCCGCATCGACGTGCTGCGGGCCCGGCCCCGGCTCATCGAGCGGGCGCACGCCGCGGGCCAGCGGGTCTTCGTGTGGACCTGCAACACGCCTGGTGATGTTCGCTACGTGGCCGAGGCCGGAGCCGACGCGATCATCACCGACGATCCGGCGATGGCGCTGGAAACCCTGGGCAGGTAAGCGATCCCCATGTCAGGCCGATCAATAATTCACCCATATTCCGGTTGACGGGGGATCGGCCACGCGGTTCACCCATATGCCGGATTGGCGGAACAGCGGTATCTTCTAGACGGATCTGCAAGCTGTTCGGCGGATCAGCATCACCTGCGGCGTATCCGCGTGCGACTGGGAGGGCACGGCCATGCACACAATGGTCAACAGCCCCGCGTCATGGCAGACGCGGGTGCCGCATCATGCCCGCAGCGCCGCCGCCGTCCGTCGCTGGTTGGCCAATGTCGTCGGCGACATCGGTTCCGGCCGCCTCGCCGACCTCAACGCCGTGGCCACCGAGCTGATCTGCAACGCCGTGCGGCACGCCACCCCGCTTCCCGACGGCGACCTGTCCGTCCACTGTCACATCCGCGACGACGTCGTGGAGTTCGAGGTCACCGACGGCGGGGCCACCACCCGGCCCACGGTGCGCAGCCTCGACCCCGAGGCCGTCGACGGCCGGGGCCTGGTCATCGTGTCGGCCCTGGCCTCGCAATGGGGGGTGCGCGAGGAGTCGGTGGGGCGCACCGTGTGGGCGAGGCTACTGGGCACGCCCGAACCCCTCGTCGAAGGGCCGTAGGCTGTCGAGTTGTGAGTAAGCGACGCAAGCAACACCGCGCGACCGGCGCGGAGACACAAAAACCGAAGACCAGGGACGTGTTCGTCCCCCGGCCGTTCTCCGGTCTTCCGAACGAAGCCGACTGGGTCGCGATGCGCGAGCTGCTGCCCTCGGCCACCGCTCCGCTGCGGCTGAAGGCCGAATACGCCGAGCAGGTCGACGACCGCGAGATCACACTGGCCACCGTGCTTCCGCTGGCCTGGCCCGCGATGAGCCGCACCGACGGGCGGGTGTTCGTCGCCATGCAGCGCCAGTTCCAGTCGGGCGACGCCAGCCGCGACGTGGCCGCCTCGCTGCTGGCCGCGCTGGCCAGCGAGCCCGGCCAGCCGGTGGCGGTGCCCGCGCGCCCCGGACCGGGGCCGCGGCTGCAGGACCTGATCGACAACGACGCGCTCGAGGTGTCCATTCACGACACCTTCGACTTCTGGCTGGCCGACGACGCCGACACCGACGACCCGCAGATCCGGGCCAGCATGGAACGCGCCAACGCGTCCATCTATCCGTCGCAACGGGTCGAGACCGCCGACGCCGCCTACTGGTGCCAGACGCCCGAGCGCTCCCACCTGCGGGTGGTGCTGCCCGACGACGAGGACACCGCCCTGGCCGCGCTGGCCCGGTTGCGGGCCGCCGAGGCGCTCACCCTGATGCCGGACTCCAAGTTCGCCGGGATGTTCCGCACCGGCGGGCTACTGGTTCCGGTGTGGGACCTGCCCTCGGGCGCGTCCGCCAAGGAGTGCGAGGCGCCGCTGGCCGAGCTCGTGGAGCGCTACGCCGAGGTCAAGGCCGCCAGCGAGCCGCTGTCCTCGGCCGAGCGGCGCGCCCGCGACGGCCTGGTGGGCCGCCAGCTCACCCTGCGATAGCGCCGCGATGGAGCGAAGCAGCCGCGCGTCCCTGCTGATCGACGTGGCCCTGTACGGGCTGTGCGCGGCCTTCGCCGCCACCACCGCACTGTGGTCCACTTTGCCCGCCCACCGGTTCTGGGGAGCCATCGCGCTGGGCGGATACGTTCCGGCCATGCTGATCTCCGCGATGCTGGTGACGCGGTACGCGCTGCCCGCCATCGCTCGCATGTGGATCGCGCTGGGCGCCTCGGCCGCGGTGAGCCTGATGCCGCTGGCCGCCGAGGTGACGCAGCGCGCCGCCGGGGTGTCGGGCCGGTCCCAGGAGGAGGTCGGCGTCATCGAGGACTCCGGCGTGCGCCTGCTGAAGACCGGCTCGCCGTACCTGTCGGTGGACAAGATCGCCGACCTGCCGCACAAGCTGTTGGGCTACAACCCTTACCAGCCCGGCATGTCGGTCTTCGGGCTGCCGCGGGCGCTCACCTCCGGCGGCCTCGGCGACGCCCGGATCTGGTTCGCCGTGGCCACGATCGGCTGCGTCTTCGGCGCCCTGCGGGTGCTGGCGCGCTCCGGCATGCCGCGCGGCGTCGCGGTGCGGGCCGTGCAATCCGTTGGGGTGCTGCCGATCTGCGCCCTCACCCTGGCCACCGGCGGCGACGACCTGCCGATCCTGGCCGCCTGCCTGCTGGCCCTGGCCTTCGCGGCGTCCGGCCGGTTCACCGGCGCCGGGATCGCGGTGGGCTGCGCGGCGGCCGCCAAGCTCTTCGCCTGGCCGGTGCTCGTGGTGCTGCTGGTCCTGGCGATCCGGAGGCGCCGTGCCGCGGGCTTCGCGCCGCCCGCCATCGGGATTCCGCTGGTGACGCTGGCGCCGATCCTGCTGTTGCACGGCAAGGACTTCGTGGCCAACGTGGTGGACTTCCCGCTCGGCAGGGGGATGGTGGACTCCACCGCGGCGTCCCCGTTCCCCGGCTACCTGATCGCCAACCACCTGCCCGCGGGCGGCGTGATCGCGACCGTCCTGCTGGTGGTCGCCGCGATCGCCCTGGGCGTCTACGTCGTCGCGCGCCCGCCCGACACCGCGTACCGCGCGGCGGGCGTGTGCGCCGTCGGCCTGTTGGTGGCCATCGCGTTGATGCCGTCGAGCCGCTTCGGATACCTGTTGTACCCCGCGGTTTTCGGCGTGTGGTGGTGGGTGTTGAAGAACACCGCCCACCCGAACCCCGTGTGGTCCGCGAAGACCCGCACGTCACAGGTACCGTTAGTTCGTATGGAGATGACCTGTCCCAAGTGCCACGCAAAAATGCGGCAGTACGAGCGCAACGGCGTCACCGTCGACCAGTGCTCGGAGTGCCGCGGAATCTTCCTCGACCGCGGCGAACTTGAGCACCTCATCGACGCCGATGCGAAGTTCAACGCGCAGGCCGACGAGCCACCGACCAAGGTGCAGCCGACCACGCCACCCCCGGCGGCCCCGGCCCCGGGCCAGTACCCGCCGCCGGCCTCCCCGTACGAGTACGGGGGACAGCCGTATTACCGGCATTCCCACGGCGGCGCGCGCTACAAGCACTCCTACGGCGGCCACCATCAGGGGGGCTACGGCCGCAAGCGCCGCAAGAGCTTCTTCGACCAGCTCTTCGACTAGTCCGTCGGCGGGCGGTTCCAGGTCCACGCGTAGCCGGTGTCCTCACAGGCGAGCGCGCCCTCGCACAGCTCCAACGGCCGGAAGGTGTCCACCATGACGGCCAGCTCGTCGAAGTAGTCGACGCCGATGGCGCGCTCGGGGGCACCGGGCTGCGGGCCGTGCGTGAAACCGGAGGGATGCAGGGAGATCGAGCCCTGCTCGATCCCGGATCCCTTACGGGCCTCGTAGTTTCCGCCCGTGTAGAACAGCACCTCGTCGGAGTCCACGTTGTGGTGGTTGTACGGCACCGGGATCGAGTCCGGGTGGTAGTCCACCTTGCGCGGGACGAAGGAACAGATCACGAAGTTCGGTCCGGCGAAGGTCTGGTGCACCGGCGGCGGCTGGTGGATGCGTCCGGTGATGGGCTCGAAGTCGTGGATCGAGAACACCCACGGATACAGGTGGCCGTCCCAGCCGACCACGTCGAACGGGTGGTGGGCGTAGGTGAACCTGGTCCAGATGGTCGACGCGCCGCGGCCCCGGTGCTGCACGTAGACGTCGACGTCGGAGCCCTCGGCCAACAACGGTTCCGTCGGCCCCTTGATGTCCCGCTCGCAGTACGGCGAGTGCTCCAGGTACTGGCCGCGCACCGACAGGTACTTCTTGGGCGGGGTGATGTGCCCGGTCGACTCCACCACCAGTGTCCGCAACGGACTGTCCCCCGTGGGCACGATGCGGTAGATAGTGGACATCGGGACGATCAGGTAGTCGCCGGCGACGACGTCCAGCGCCCCGAACGACGTCTCGACCCGGGCCGACCCGTCCTCCACATAGAGGCATTCGTCGCCAATCGCGTTGCGGTACAGGGGCGACGGGGTGTCGGCCACCGCGTACGAGATTCGACAGTCCGCATTGGACAAAAGCGGGCGCCGGCCCATGACGGCGTCGCCGCCGCCGGAGTCCAGCTTGTGGGTGCGCAGGTGGCGCGGCTTCAACGGGTGATTCGGCTGCGGGTCGGCGCCGCTGGGCACGTACTCCTGGCTCGACGAGATCGCCGTGGGCAGGTACCGGTGGTACAGCAGCGACGAGTCGGAGGAGAACCCCTCCTGCCCCATGAGTTCCTCGGCGTAGAGGCTGCCGTCCGGTTGCCGGAACTGAGTGTGCCGCTTGTGGGGGATCTCCCCGACCGCGCGGTAGTAAGGCATGTCGCCCTCCCTGAGGAATCCGTTGCGAAACTTCTGTCAGCCTAACCCGCGTTCAGTCGCCGAGTTCGCGACGCCGATCACCCCGTACTGTGGTGGACATGACGCCGCCATCCGTCGCGATTCCCCCGCTGCTGCGCGGCCTGGTCGATGACGCCGCCGTGTTTCCGCCCGGCAACGCGGCCCTGCCCGACGCCCTGAGCGGGCACCGCGCCCACCGGGCGTCGTGGTTCGAGGACCTGGTGGGGCCGCTGTTGTTGCCGGTCGGCAAGCTGGGCGCGCTGTCCGGCGCCGACGCCCCGCTGCGGCTCGGGCTGATCGCCGACTCCGGCCCCGCGGCCGTGGGGCCCGCGATCGCCGCGCTGCCCGAGGGCGTGGTCGCCCATCACGTGGAGGCCCGCGCCGCCGACGCCGCCGCCCTCGACGCCCTGGCCGAATCCGCGAATGACTGGGGGCTGCCGACATTCGCTGAAATCCCGGTGACCGACCCCGCGCCGCTGCTCGACCGCCTGGCCGACGGCGGGCTGACGCCGAAGTTCCGCACCGGCGGGCTGGCGCCGGAACTGTTCCCCGGCCCCGAAACCCTGGCCGCGGCGATCGGCGGCTGCGTCGAACGCGGCCTGAACTTCAAGCTCACCGCGGGACTGCACCATGCGGTGCGCCACACCGACCCGTCCACCGGATTCGTCCACCATGGATTCGTCAATGTGCTGGCCGCGACGCTTGCCGCCGACGCGGGTGACGGTATCGAAACCGTGACAGATATGTTGGCTACGACCGAATCCGCGCCCCTCCTCGACCGGGTTCGCGACGCACTGCCGCTTCGCCGCCCCGCCTGGGTCGGCTTCGGCTCGTGCAGCATCACCGAGCCCCTCGATGACCTGATCGATCTTTCGTTGGTACGCAAGGAGAATTGAGACGTGAGCTGGGTCGCCGGAGCCGAGGACAGTCCATACGGCATCCACCATCTTCCCTACGGAGTCTTTTCCACCCCCGACGATCCCGCGCCGCGGCTGGGTGTCCGGATCGCCGACCGGGTGCTCGACCTGCGCAAGGTGGTGTCGGGCAGCACCTGCTCCGACTGCCCCACCTGCAGCGCGCTGGCCTCCGACACCCTGAACCCCTTCATGGCGCTGGGCCGCGAGGCATGGAGCAAGGTGCGCGGCAACATCACCGACGCCCTCACCGACTCCGACCTGGCCGGGGTGATCTCGCCGCTGCTCACCCCGATCGCCGACGCCCGGATGCACCTGCCGTTCACCCCCGGCGACTACGTGGACTTCTACTCCTCCGAGCACCACGCCACCAACCTGGGCGCCATGTTCCGCCCCAACGAACCGGCGCTGCTGCCGAACTGGAAGCACCTGCCGGTCGGCTACCACGGACGCGCCGGGACCATCGTGCCCTCGGGCACCCCGATCGTGAGGCCCCGCGGCCAGCTGCGCACCGGCGACGGCCGCACGGTCTTCGGGCCCAGCGCCCGCTTCGACATCGAGACCGAGGTGGGCTTCGTGGTCGGAGTGCCCAGCCGCCTGGGCACCACGGTGTCGGCCGACGCCTTCACCGAGCACGTCTTCGGCGTCGTCCTGGTCAACGACTGGTCGGCCCGCGACATCCAGACCTGGGAGTACCGCCCGCTGGGTCCGTTCCTGGCCAAGTCCTTCGCGACCTCGATCGGCACCTGGGTCACACCGCTGGACGCGCTGGCGGCCGCCCGGGTTCCCGCGCCCGCGCAGGACCCCGAAGTGCTGCCGTACCTGACCGAGTCCGACCGCTACGCCTACGATCTGGAGCTGTCGGTGTCGTGGAACGGCATGGAGGTGTCGCGGCCCCGCTTCGCCGACATGTACTGGACGCCCGCGCAGCAGCTGGCGCACATGACGGTCAACGGCGCCAGCCTGCGCACCGGCGACTTCTACGCCTCGGGAACGGTTTCCGGCCCGGGCAAGGACCAGCGCGGCAGCTTCCTCGAGGTCACCTGGGCGGGCGCCGAACCGGTGAAGCTTCCCGACGGTTCGACCCGCACCTTCCTGGAGGACGGCGACGCCGTGACCATCTCGGCCACCGCACCGGGCCCGCGCGGCACCATGCTGGGGCTCGGCGAGGTGACGGGCACCATCGCGCCCGCCCTCGACTGAATCCCTTTCGGCTCCTAGCCGCCGATGCCGCCGCGCTTGGCGGTCACCCGGATGGTGGTGCCCGGCTTCTTCCAGCCGCCCTTGCCCGGGGTCTGGCCGGTGATCACCCAGGTGTCGTCGGCGTCGGGGTTGTCGGTCACGATGCTGAAGTCGCTGCCGTATTCGGACTTGGCGTCGCCGATGGTCATGTCCTTCAGGTCGGGCACCTGCACGCCGCCCACCTTGATGTCGATGGTGGAGCCGGGCTCGGCCGTCTCGTCCTTGGTCGGGCTCTGCTCCTCCACCTGGCCGGGATCATCGCCCCCCGGGTCCACATAGGTCACCGAGCACTCGAAGCCGTCTTCCTTGATCCGCTGGCAGGCGGTGTCCTCGTCCAGACCCACCACGTCGGTGGCGTTCTTGAGGTTCCCGTTGGACACCGTCACCGTCACCGTCGTGTTGGGCTTCACCTTGGAGCCCGCGTCCGGCTTCTGGTCCATCCAGGTGCCCTCTTTTTCCTCGCTGTCCTTCTTGTCGCACTTGAACTTCAGGCCCGCCTTCTCCACGGCCGTCCGCATGTCGTCGCAGCCGACGTATCCCTCCAATGTGGGAACCTCGACCTTGCCCGCTCCCCGGCCCACCGACAGGATCACCGTGGAGTTCTTGTCCACCTTGGTGTTCTTGCCGGGGGTCTGCTTGGTGACCTTGCCCAGGTTGGCGTCGGAGGACTTCACCTTCTCGACCTTCGACTTCAGGCCCTTCTGGGACAGGGTGTCGACCGCCTCCTGCTGCCGCATGCCCACCACGCTCGGCACCGGGACCTGCGCCTCGCCCTTGGTGAAGTACCAGACCCCCAAGCCGATGCCCGCCAGCACCACCAGCGCGATCAGCACCGCCGCCACCTTGCGGCCGGTGCGTTTGGGGCGATACGGCTCGTCCACGGCGGCGGGCACCACGCGGGTGGCGTCGGCGTCGGCGGCCCCCAGCAGCTGGGTGGTGCCGTCGTCGATCGGCGCCTGGGTGGCCAGCACGGGGCGGCCGGCGATGGCGCGCTCCAGGTCGTCGCTCATCTCGCCGGCCGTCTGGTACCGGTTGGCCGGGCTCTTGGCCAGGGCCTGCAACACGATCGCGTCCACCGAGGGCGGCACGTCCGGGTCGACCTGGCTGGGGGGAATCGGCGCCTCCCGGACGTGCTGGTAGGCCACGCTGACCGGGTTGTCTCCGGTGAAGGGCGGGTTGCCGACCAGCAGCTCGTACAGCAGGCAGCCGGTGGCGTACACGTCGGAGCGCGCGTCCACGGTCTCGCCGCGGGCCTGCTCCGGGGAGAGGTACTGCGCGGTTCCGATCACCGCCGAGGTCTGGGTCATGGTGGCCTGGCCCGAGGCCATGGCCCGGGCGATGCCGAAGTCCATCACCTTGACCTGGCCGTTGGACGACAGCATCACGTTGCCGGGCTTGACATCGCGGTGGATGATCTGGTGGCGGTGGCTGAAGTCCAGCGCCGTGCACACGTCGGCCACGATCTCGCAGGCCCGCCGCGGCGACAGCCGGCCCTCGGCGATCAGCACCTCCTTGAGGGTGCGCCCCTCGACGTACTCCATGACGATGTACGGCACGGGGGTGGCGCCGGTGGTGTCCTCGCCGGTGTCGTAAACCGCCACAATGGACGGATGGTTGAGGGAGGCGGCGTTCTGGGCCTCGCGCCGGAACCGGGTCAGGAAGGTCTCGTCGCGCGCCAGGTCGGTGCGCAGCATCTTGATGGCCACGTCGCGGCCGAGTCGGAGGTCGGTACCGCGGTGAACCTCGGCCATACCGCCGTAGCCGATCATCGGCCCGATCTCGTATCGGCCGCCGAGCAGGCGGGGCTGCGCCGTCATGGTCTAGAAATCCTTTGTGTGATTCATCGTGGCGCCTGGCGAAACCATCAGTCGATCTCGCATCCGAGACCCTGGCAGGAGCTGCTGCCACCGTCGTTCGGTTGGCTGGAACCGTCGCCCGGCGAGCTGTTGTCGCCGCCGTTTTGCGGGACGCGGCTGGTGCGCACGGTGATCTCGGTGTCCGGGGACTGCTTTCCCTGTGGGGTGACATCCGCGGTGAAGCGCCCGTTGCCGTCGATCACGACGTGCTTGAAGCCCAGCTTCTCCAGGTCGTTTTGAACCTGTTCGGGGTTCTTGTTGATGTACTGGCTCGGGTCGACGTTGATCGTGTCGCCCTTGTCTCCGCCGTTGTCGCCGTTGCCGTCGGCCTGCGAGGTGTTCTTGCCGCCCCCACCGTCTCCGGTGTCGCCGCCGCCGCTGTTGCCGATGATCGCGACGATCCCGCCGACCACCACCACGACCGCCAGCACCACGCCGGCCACGATGAGCAGGGCCTTGTTGCGGCGCTGCTGATGCGGGGGCGTGTGCGGGCTGACCGGCGGGCCCACCGAGGTCTTGTCGACGTCGAGGCCGTGACCGGGCGGCG
>NZ_DASQPW010000044.1:0-2701 GCF_035643755.1 Stackebrandtia sp.
GGCCGTGCGCGCCGCCGCCGACAGCGGCGGCCGCGTCAAGGCCCTGGGCGCGGGCCACTCCTTCACCGCGATCTCCGCGGGCGACGACACCGTGCTGCGCCTCGACGCCCACCGCCCCGCGCCCCAGATCAACGCCGACACCGGCGAGGTCACGATCGGCGCGGGCACCCCGCTCCACGAGCTCAACCCCCTGCTGGCGTCCCACGGCCTGGCCATGCCCAACCTGGGCGACATCGACGTCCAGACCATCGCGGGCGCCATCTCCACGGGCACCCACGGCACGGGCGCCGCGCTCGGCGGCCTGGCCACCTTCGTGTCGGGCGTCACCCTGATCGACGGCACGGGCACCGAGCGCCGCTATACCCGCGACGACCCCGAACTGGGCGCCGCCGCCCTGGGTCTGGGCGCCCTCGGCATCCTCACCGACGTCACGATCCAATGTGTACCAGCCTTTCGACTGCACGCGGACGAACACCCGATGCCGCTCGACACCGTCATCAATGATTTCGACGCGCTGGCGGCCGATAACGATCACTTCGAGTTCTATTGGTTTCCGCGCGCGACCCGCGCGCTGGTGAAACGCAATAATCGCATCGGCGAGGCGGGCCCGTTGTCGGGGTTCCGCCGCTGGCTGGACGATGACCTGATGTCCAACTCGGTATATGGGCTGATGTGCCGACTCGGAAAGGCCGTTCCGCCAATGGTTCCAGCCATTACGGCGATATCGGCCCGCGCCATGTCGGCACGCACCTTTAAGGACGATTCCTATAGGGTCTTCTGCTCCCCGCGCCGCGTCCGCTTCGTCGAGATGGAATACGCCCTTCCCCGCGACGCCTTCGCCCCGGCCTTCGCGGCCCTGCGCGCCGAGGCCAACGCCCGCCGCGTCGTCTTCCCCGTCGAGGTCCGCGTCGCCGCCGCCGACGACGTCTGGATGTCCACATCAAACGGACGCGACACGGTGTACTTCGCCGTCCACCAGTACAAGGGGATGCCGTACCGCGACTACTTCGACGCCGTGGAGGCCATCATGCGCTCCCACGACGGACGCCCGCACTGGGGCAAGCTGCACACGAGGACGGCCGCGGATCTGGCGCCGACCTACGCGCGCTTCGCCGAGTTTCGGGCGTTGCGCGACCGCCTCGACCCCGAGCGGGTCTTCGCGAACCCGTATCTGACCCAGGTGCTGGGCGATTAGCCGAGCGGAGCCCGCCTCGTCCGCCGCCCTCCGAACGCCGCCACAGCCGCGACCAACGCCGCCAGGACGACGGACGTGTACGCCGGGTCGTAGTGGGAACTGTTGTTGGGGAACAGGTTCCAGCTCACGTTCGACAGCGCGTGAATGCCGATCGCCGCGGACACGCAACCCCCGCGCCGCGCGTACACCCACACGATGAACATCCGCAGCAGCACGGTGTAGACGCACTGCCACACGATCCAGGCGGGAGCATTGCCGCCGTTGGCGTAGCCGATCACGTGCCACAGCGCCCAGGCCACGCCGAGCGTCGCGCCCGCGACCCACACCCCGCGCCGCCTCGACAGCGGGTCGGTCGCGTAGGCGCTCCAGCCGAGTTCCTCGGCGGCCGCGGCGACCCCGTACACGACCAACAGGATCGGAACGCTGGCCCAGGCGATGTGCGGGTGCGGCAGCGGTCGGCCTGTGGCCGTCATGAGCAGCCACGCCGCCAGGTAGACGGCGGGCATGGCCAGCACGATCGCCGCGGCACGGCCGACGCCGCCGAGCTTGCCGACGTCCACCGCCCGCCGCACCCAACGCCCCAGCCCCGCGCGCCCCTCGCGCCGCCCGATGAGGATCGCCGCCGTCGCCGCGGGCACCACGACCATCAGCGAGCTGATCGGGAGGTTGTCGGGAAACCAGCTGGGGAGCTGGTCGGAGACCAGGTCGAGCAGCCAGAAGGGGATGGAAAGGACGACCAGCACAACGAGGTAGCTGGTCAGGGGGCGGTCCTTGGTCATTAAATCACTCTCAGAATCATTCATACCTTGAATCAATGCTGAGTCTACCGCGATGATCCCGGCGCGGATTCGGCCCCCGCGCGATGGCCAAGTTCAGAACAACATGAGAACACCCCTCATGAGTCTCCATTGGACTTTGCCGCTTCCCGTGGTCAGGGCCGCCGACCCCGACCCCCCATCGACGTGGGCGCCGCGCGACCACATTGAGACAGCCTTGAACCGTTTGCCAGTTCGGCTCAAGCAAGGGCTCCTAGATTCCTTGTGTCGCTTTCGAAAGCCCGACTTCCTTCACAATCCAAAAGCTCGAGAGGAAACAATCCACATGCGAATCAGCAAGCTCGCGCAACGCGTCGCCATCGTGGGCGGAGTGAGCCTGGCCGCGGCCCTCGCCCTGGGCGGCACCGCCAACGCCGCCGAACCCACCAACGGCCACCAGGGCCAGTGCACCAGGGCCGTCGAGGCCATCGGCACGGTCACCGAGCTCAAGGTGGTGCACTCGCACGGCAAGACGATCTACGAGTTCGAGCTGGGCAAGATGGGCGACAAGTGGCTGGCCACCTCCAAGGTCCCCCACATCGGCGACATCGACAAGGGCGACCGAGTGGACGCCAAGGGTTGCGAGGCGACCAAGCACAAGGGAACCATCCTCACCAAGTCCATCGACAAGTTCGTCCACAATCCGTAACCGAGCTTCATCCGCCCCGCCACGATGACCGTCGTGGCGGGG
>NZ_DASQPW010000045.1:0-18752 GCF_035643755.1 Stackebrandtia sp.
TTCGCCAGCGGCCCCTGCCCGTCGTCGGTGGACGCCCACAACCCCAGCTCGCTGGCCCGGGTGGCGCCCAGCACGACGGCACCCGCGCCCCGCAGCCGCCGCACCATCTCGTGATCGCGCCCGGCCACCGGCAACAGGGTCGCCGCCGAACCGTGCCGCGTCTGCTGCCCCGCCACGGCGAACCGCTCGCACACTGCCACCGGCACCCCGGCCAGCGCCAGGCTCGCCAGGTCGGGCAGGGTGTCGACGGTCGCGGCCTCGGCCAGCGCGGTGCTGGCCCGGCTCGCGGTGAACGCCCCGGAGATCGCCGCGACGGCGTCCCCCTCGGCAATGTGCTCGGCGGCGACAGTCGCGGCGTTCACGTCACCCCGCCGGACCGCGCGCGCGATCTGGCGGGCCGTCGCCCGGGTCCAACTCAATGTCTGTCCCCCATGGCCTGGGTGAGATCGGCGATCAGGTCGTCGGCGTCCTCGATGCCCACCGACAACCGCACCAGGTCCGACGGCACCTCCAGCGGCGAGCCCGCCGCCGAGGCGTGCGTCATCCGCCCGGGATGCTCGATGAGCGACTCCACGCCGCCCAGCGACTCCCCGAGCGTGAACAGCCGGGCCCGGTCGCAGATCTCCACGGCCGCCTCCTCGCCGCCGCTCACCTGGAACGACACCATGCCGCCGAAGCGCCGCATCTGCTTGGCGGCGATCTCGTGACCCGGATGATCCTCGAGCCCCGGGTAGAACACCCTGGTGACCCGCGGGTGGCGGGTGAGCCACTCGGCGATCCGCTCGGCGTTGTCGCAGTGGCGCTCCATCCGCACCGCCAGGGTCTTGATGCCGCGCAGGGTGAGCCACGAGTCGAAGGGCCCGGAGATGGCGCCCATCGAGTTGGAATGGAACGCCAGGGTCTCGGCGAGCTTGTCATCGTTGACGACCAGGGCGCCACCCACCACATCGGAGTGTCCGCCCATGTACTTGGTGGTGGAGTGGACGACGATGTCGGCGCCGAGGTTCAAGGGCTGCTGCAGATAGGACGACGCGAAGGTGTTGTCCACCACGACGATCGCGCCCGCGTCGTGCGCGGCCTGCGAGATCGCGGCGATGTCGGAGATGTTGAGCAGCGGATTCGTCGGCGACTCCAGCCACACGATCTTGGTGTTGGACTGGATCGCGGCGCGCACCCCGTCGACGTGGGAATCCTTGGTGGGCGTGTACTCCAGCCCCCACTTCACGGCGACCTTGTCGAAGAGGCGAAAGGTGCCGCCGTACGCGTCGTCGGGAAAGACGATGTGATCACCGGGGGCGAGCAGCGCCCGCAGCAGCGTGTCCTCGGCGGCCAGCCCCGAGGCGAACGCGAAAGCATGACGGCCATTCTCAAGCGCCGCAAGGCATTCCTCGAGCGCCTGGCGGGTGGGGTTCTTGGTACGTGAGTACTCGAACCCCTCGCGCAGCCCGCCGACACCGTCCTGTTTGTAGGTGGAGGTGGCGTAGATCGGCGGAACGACCGCACCGGTGCGCGGGTCGGCGGCTTGTCCGGCGTGAATGGCGCGGGTGGCGAAACCCTGATGATCGGCAGTCATGAGTCCATACGCTAACCGACGCCAAGCGGCGATTTCACTGGACAGCGGGCACTTTACGTACCAGGTGAATAACGCAAAGTCCGTTGAAGACGCTGGCACGAATCTGTGATTCAATGACGCGCCAAAAGACCGTATGGTCGGATGCGTTCAACGGACAACGCCTGATCAAAAACTCTTGGGAGAGGGAACCACAAATGTCTGACTACTACGAAGCCGATGTCGACGGCGACGGTCACGAAGACACCATCGAGGTGGATCACACCTCCGCGGGTGACGACTACCTGGTCGACACCGACAGCGATGGAACCGCCAACTACGAGGTTGTCGACAGCGACAGTGACGGCGACGCCGAAGAGGTCTACGCCGACACTGACGGCGATGGCGACTACGACGTCTCGGGCGTCGACGCCAACAACGACGGCACCTTCGACTCCAACGAGGTCACCACTGACACCGGCTCCGACGGCTACGGCAACGCCTGAAGCTGACTTCCGGGGGCGTGTGGGCAGCGTTCTCGGCACGACGGGCCCGGCTTAAACACCGGGCCCGTCCCATGCCCACACACTGAAACCACCACCGAGGGAAGGACCCCGGACATGACTGACGACAGCTTCGGCCTGGATGACACGTTCGACGACCACGGGGACGACTCCACGGCCGACGACCCGACCGCCGACGACCCTGGCTACGACGACCCCAGCGACTACTCCGACCACGACACCTTCGGTGACGGGCTCCTCGGAGACGACCCGCTGACCGACGACGGTTCGGGCCACGACGACGGTTCGTCCACCGACGGCCTTGGCGACGACCCGACCTCCGACGACGGCTCGTCTGACGGCACCGACGACGCGGGCGCCGACGACGGCTCTGGAGCGGGCGCCGACGACCACTCCGACAGTGGCGACTCGGGCTCCTCGGACGACGACCACGCCGACCGCGAGGCCAGCGCTGGACGTCCCGACGACTCCTCCAGCGACTCGTCCTCCGACTCCAGCTCCTCGAGCGACTCCAGCGGATCCGACTCGAGCAGCTCCAGCGACTCCGGCAGCTCCGACGACTCGGGCCGTTCGGGCAGCTCGGGCCGCTAACAGCCTCACCCAGGGAGCGTCTGGGCATCGCTCCCGGCAGGGCGGACTCGATTGATCGAGTCCGCCCTGTTGCTGTGTGCGCCACAACCTCGGCGATTCGGGCACGGCGCCGCGCATACTGGAACGCATGACCGACGACCGCCACACCGTCCTGGACACTCCGCTCACTGGCCCCGTGCCGTCGGGCATGGAGGCCGCCGTCTTCGGGATGGGCTGCTTCTGGGGCGCCGAACGGATCTTCTGGCAGCTGAAGGGCGTCTATTCGACGTCGGTGGGGTACGCGGGCGGAACGCACCCGAGCCCGAACTATCCGTTGGTGTGCACGGGAACTACGGGCCACGCCGAAGTGGTGCGGGTGGTGTACGACCCGTCCGTCGTCTCGTACGAGACCCTGCTGAAGGCGTTCTGGGAGAACCACGACCCGACGCAGGGCAACCGCCAGGGCAACGACGTGGGGACGCAATACCGCTCGGCGATCTACACGACCACGGACGAGCAGGCCACGACCGCGGCGGCGTCGAAGGACGCGTTCCAGCCCGTGGTGACGGCCGCGGGTCTGGGCCCGATCACCACGGAGATCGCGCCCGCTGGGGAGTTCTTCCTCGCCGAGGACTATCACCAGCAGTACCTCGACAAGAACCCCGATGGTTACTGCAACCACGGCCCGAACGGAATGAGCTGCCCCATCGGGGTCGCCAGGGCCTGAAGGCCTCTGGCCGCGGGCAAGCCGCCGCCCCGCCTTGCCGTCTATCGTGAGTAAACCCCTACGAAACGGAGACGACGGTGGATTTTCGCGTTCTCGGCGCGCTTGAAGTGTGGGACGGTCCCAGACAAATCAAGCTCAGCGGACGCCATCACCCGAAACTGCTAGCAGGTTTGCTTCTCAACTCGGGCCGAGCCGTCTCGATATCGTGGCTGGTCGATCTTCTCTGGGATTACGATCCTCCATCCACAGCAGAACGTCAGGTTCAAAACGCGATGGCCGCATTGCGGCGATTCCTTCTATCCCTGCGCGCGGATGTGATTGAGCGGGAGGGACAGCTCTATCGCATAGTCATCGAACAAGACGATCTTGATTTGCGTCGATTCGAAGCCAGGATTCAACAAGCACGGGACGATGCGGCACGCCACGAGGAACTGTCGGCCATAGACCAATATGAGGACGCACTCGCCCTATGGCGCGGCCCCCTGCTGCATGGCTTGGGGGGCAAAACATTGGAGCCCGCCTCAAGGCGTGTCGAAGATCTATATCTATCCACATTCGAAGAGTTCGCCGAGGTCACGCTGGAACTCGGTGATCCCGAACGCATCGTCGAGAGGCTCCGAGATCTTGTTGACGCGCATCCTCGGAGACAGCGCCTTACCGCCCGCCTCATGCGAACGCTGTTTCAATTGGGTCGTGGCGCCGAAGCCCTGACGATCTTCCACAATCTTCGTTCCGTCTTGACCGACGAGCTCGGCATCGATCCCAGCCCCGAGCTCAACGACATGAAGATCCGTATCCTGACCGAGGATGCTGCGCTGTTTCCCCGATCGGAGCGCATCGCGAATCAAACAAGCTCCGTGATGGCAATGCCCCTGCCGTCACAACTTCCCGCCGATATCGGCACCTTTACGGGCCGCGGTGCACAACTTGCGGCCCTTGACCAATTGCACGACAGCGGGGCTCGTGCGGGCATCGTATCCGCGATCGCGGGGATTGGCGGAGTGGGTAAGACCGCGCTGGCAGTCCATTGGGGGCGATTGCGGCGTTCGACGTATCCCGATGGCCAGCTCTACATCAATTTGCGCGGCTTCGATGAACGTGAGCCCATCACGCCCTTCGACGCGATATCACGATTGCTGCGATCCATGGGTGTTTCCACAGCGGAAATCCCATCCCAGCTGGACCAGGCGTCGACCCTGTTTCGGCATCTTCTGGCCGACAAGCGGATGCTCGTTCTATTGGACAATGCACACAACTCAGAACAAGTTCGCCCGCTCCTTCCCGAAAGCGCTGGCTGCTTGGCATTGATAACCAGCCGAAACCATCTGAAAGATCTCGTGTCCACCCACGACGCCCTCTCCGTCGATCTGGACGTTCTCTCACCCAAGGAGGCTCTCGAACTACTCGAGCAGTTGCTTGGGTCCGCCGCGCTCGAAGAAGTCGACGCCGCGAATCGCCTCGCCGAACTGTGTGGACATCTTCCCCTGGCCATTCGTGTCGCTGCTGCGAACCTTGCTCAACGCTCTGGGGTCACACTCGCCCAGCTTGGCAACGAGATCGATGACGAATCGCGACTTTCCCATCTCCGCATTGCGGGTGATCGCAGTACCGACCTGTCCGCGGTCTTCGGCCTTTCGTTCCGTGCGCTCGACGAGAACGCACAGCGTGTGTTCGTCTCCCTGGGACTCATACCTGGCGACGACTTCACCTGCGGTCTCGGCGCGGCGGTGTCTGGCCTGTCAGCGGTATCCGTCGCATCGGTGTTCCAGCAGTTGGAATCGGCTCACCTTCTCCAGCAGCCGCAGTCAGGGCGATTCAAGCTCCATGACCTGGTGCGGTTGTATGCTCGACGGCTGGCGTCGTCGGAACTGACCGAAGCGTTTCGAACCAAGGCAACGGATTGCCTCATCGACTGGTACAGCGATCCTTCGAACGTTTCCATCGCGGAGTTTGAGAATACGATCGCCGCCTGCGAGACCCTGTCGAGCCACCCGAGGCTCGCGACGCTCACGAGGCAATTTGCCTGGTATGCCAGCACTGGCCAGGATCTTCGCGTTTTGCGGGACCATGCCGAAATCGCAAACAAGTCCGCTAAAAAGCACGGAGACGTGGCGGGGCAAGCTCGCACGTTGAACGCCCTGGCGGCGATCCACGCGTCCACGGGAAATCTTGACAGCGCGGTCCGACACTTCACCGACGCCACGGACCTTCTGACGGACGACAAGCATCGCGAGCTCAAGGGCAGAATCATGGGAAACCTGGGCACCGCAAGCCATGCCCGCGGCGCCCACGATGCGGCCGAGCGGTATTTGAGGCGTGCCATCGCCATCACTGAGGAGTTCGATGACCAGCCGCTACTGGCGATCCAGCTCGGCAGCCTGGGATATACCTACTCGGCCGTCGGTAAGTTCAACGAGGCGCAGGATTGCCTATCTCGTGCTTTCGAAATCTCCGCGGCCGACAGTGCGATGAAAACTGTCCTCCTGAATCATTTCGGGCACCTTTACCTTGAGATGGGGCGGTACGCCGACTCTGTCGCCGCCTCACAGCACGCGATTGACATTGCCGTGCAGATAGGCGCGACGAAATCGATTGCCATGGCTCATAACATTCTTGGACAGGTCGCACAAGTTCAGGGACGAACGCACGAAGCTTTCGAGCACTATAGACAGTCCTCCTCCATAGCTCAACTGGAGGGCAGGGGCCAGCTCCACGTGGAGATATTTCATCACGAAGCAGATCTCTATTTGGACCTCGGCGACGTCGATCGGGCCGTCGAGCGCCTCACAACAGCGAAGGAACTCTTTGACTCCATACAGCGAAGTGGCGTCGATGTCGGCGGGCGCGAACGGATACTGTCGCGTGTGGAGTCCGCAAGAAAGAAGTACTCGGAGGCAGTGTCCCATGCTCAACGAGCATGCTCATACTACCGATCCGAGCGAACTTCACCTCTTCACCTCGCCCGCTCCCTGGAAGCCCTCGGCGACGCACACCTGGGCCTCAACGACCACACCGAGGCCACCCGCTGCCACACCGAAGCCCTCGAGATCTTCACGCGCCTCGACGTGCCCGAGGCCCCGAAGCTCCGCGCGAAGCTCCAGAACCTCGCCACTCCATAGCGTCCCTAACCGTGGCCGTTGAACGCGTCGCGCATCCGCGAGAAGAAACCGTTGCCGCGCACGGGTTCCACGATCTCCTCGCTGCGCAGTTCCGCGAGCTGGTGTAGCACTCGCTCCTGTTCGGCGTCGATCTTGGTGGGGGTGCGGACGTCGAGGTGGACGTACAGGTCGCCGCGGGTGTCGCCGCCGCGGAGCACGGGGATTCCCGCGCCGCGGATGCGCAGGGTCGACCCGGGTTGGGTGCCCGCGTGGACGTCGACGGTTTCCTGTCCGTCCAGTGTGTCTACCGTCAGGCGGGTGCCGAGGGCCGCGGCCGTCATGGGGAGCTTCAGCTTGCAGTGGAGATCCTCGCCCTCGCGGGTGAAGACGTCGTGGGGCTTTTCGTGGATCTCGACGTAGAGGTCGCCGGCGGGGCCGCCGCCGGGGCCGACCTCGCCCTGGCCGCCGAGGCGGATGCGCATGCCGTCCTCGACGCCCGGGGGGATCTTGACCGTGAGCTTGCGGCGGGTGCGGACGCGGCCGTCGCCGCCGCATTTGTTGCAGGGGTTGGTGATGATGGAGCCGTAGCCGCTGCAGGAGGGGCAGGGGCGGGCCGTGACGACCTGGCCGAGGATCGTGCGCTGGACGTTTTGGACCTCGCCCGCGCCGCCGCAGGTGTCGCAGGTTTCGGGGGCGGCGCCGTCCGCGGCTCCCGAGCCCTCGCACTGGGTGCACAGGACCGCGGTGTCGACCGTGATGGGCGACTCCATGCCGAAGGCGGCCTCCTTGAGGGTGAGCTCGAGGCGCAGGACGGCGTCGGAGCCGGGGCGGCGGCGCGGGCGGGGGCCGCGGCCGCCTCCCATGCCTCCGCCGCCGAAGAAGGCGTCCATGATGTCCTGGAAGCCCATGAAGGGGGCGCCGCCGGGGCCGCCGGGGCCTCCGCCGCCGCCCGGGGCCAGGGGGTCGCCGCCCATGTCGACGATCTGGCGCTTCTGGGGGTCGGAGAGGACCTCGAAGGCGGCGTTGATGTCCTTGAACTTCTCCTGCGCCTCGGGCGAGGGGTTCACGTCGGGGTGGAACTCACGCGCCAGCTTGCGGTACGCCTTCTTGAGGTCGTCAGGAGTGGCGTCGCGCTGAACGCCCAGTATCTGGTAGTAGTCCTTGGCCACGTGTGCTCTCGATGTCATCGTCCGTCAAAATCCAATATGGTCAGTTCTTCGCGAGTATCTCGCTGACGTACCGGGCGACCGTCCGCACCGCGGAGATGGTGCCGGGGTAGTCCATTCTGGTCGGTCCGACCACGCCGAGGCCGCCGACGATCGCACCGGCTGGACCATACCCCGTGGAGACCACGGAGGTGCCGTCCAGGCCGTCGATCTGGTTCTCCTCGCCGATGCAGATGTGCAGCACCGAGCCCGAGTCGACCTCGCCCAGCAGTTTGAGCAGCACCACCTCCTCCTCCAGGGCCTCCAGGATGGGGCGCAGGGAGCCCGAGAAGTCGAGGGAGCTGCGGGTGAGGTTGGCGGTGCCCGCCAGGGCGATGCGTTCCTCGCCGCGTTCCACCAGGGTCTCCAGCAGGACGGTGGACAGCGTCGCCATGGCCGCCCGCACCTCGACGCTGGCCTCCTCGACGAGGGTCTGGATCACCATGGGCGTCTCGGTGAGCCGCACGCCGACCAGCTTGTCGTTAAGGGTCTGGCGCAGTTCGAGGACATCGGTGTCGGGCACCGCTTCGGGCATGTCGATGACCCGCTGCTCGACCCGCCCGGTGTCGGTGATCATGACCAGCATGAGCCGGGTTTCGCTGAGCGGCACCAGTTCCAGGTGACGGACGCTGCTGCGCGACAGACTGGGGTATTGGACGACGGCGACCTGGCGGGTGAGCTGGGCCAGCAGCCGCACCGTGCGGTTGACGACGTCGTTGAGGTCGACGGCCTCGTCGAGGAAGCGATGGACGGCGCGGCGTTCGGCGCCGGTCAGCGGCTTGATCTTGGACAGGCGGTCGACGAAAAGACGGTAGCCCTTGTTGGTGGGCACCCGCCCGGCGCTGGTGTGCGGCTGGTGGATGTAGCCCTCGTCCTCCAGGGCCGCCATGTCGTTGCGGATGGTGGCGGCGGACACGCCGAGACTGTGGCGGGACACCAGCGACTTGCTGCCCACTGGTTCCTGCGTGGACACGTAGTCCTCGACGATGGCGCGCAAAACGTCGAGTTTGCGTTCGCCCATGGGCATCGGCGCACACCTCCCCTTCGTCGTCCGGCCACGCCAGTTGGCACTCCGCGGTAACGAGTGCCAAGGGTACCTGCTTTCCGTGAGACCGGGCCCGTCACAGCCGTCACGTCACACGCGGCGACCTATCCTCGAAACTGTGACGCATCCCCAAGATCCTCACGACCACTCGGTCCACCCGCCCGAGTACGGATACACCGTCCCGCCAATGAGACCGGGGCCACCGCGGGCCGGTGGGCCGCCGACACCTCAGGACTACTCCGAGGCGTCCATGGCCCACTATCTCGGCGTTCTGGGATGGATCGGCCCGCTGATCTACTACCTGGTCTCCGGGCAGCGATCGCCCTACGTGAAGAAACACGCGACGGCGGCGTTGAATTTCCATTTGTCGTTCGTCATCTTCTACCTGGCGGGGGTGTTCGCCAGCCTCATCATTGGTGTCACGATCGGCATCGCCGCCGGCGGGGCGGGATTCCTGGCGATCTTCCTCTACGTCCCCGTGATGATCGGTCTGCTGATCTGGTCCGTCGTCGTCAGCTGCAAGGCCGGGTCGATGGCCAGGCGCGGCGAACTGTATCGGTACCGTCCGTCGTTCCGGTTCATCAAGGACTAGGACACCAGGTCCCGGATGACCGCGTCGGCCAGCAGTCGGCCCCGCAGCGTCAGCCGCACGCGCCCGGAATCCCAGGAGGCGGCGTCGATCAGGCCGTCGGCCAGGGCCTTGCGGGCGCCGCGCCGGCCCGCCTCGTCGAGGGCGCACGACGCCAGGCCGTCGGACAGGCGCGTCCACAACATCACGTCCTCGAGGTGACGTTCCCTGCTCGTCAGCAGTTCGCGCCCCTGGGCCGGGGACAGCCCGTCGCCGAGCCGCTGCCCGTAGCGGGCGGGGTGTTTGGCGTTCCACCAGCGGACGCCGCCGACGTGGCTGTGGGCGCCGGGGCCGAAGCCCCACCAGTTGTTGTTGCGCCAGTACAGCATGTTGTGGCGGCACCGGGCGGTCTCGCCTCGTGCCCAGTTGGACACCTCGTACCAGGCGAAGCCGTTGTCCGACAGGACGCGGTCGGCCGCGAGGTAGCGGTCGGCGGCGACGTCGTCGCTGGGGGCGGGGATCCGGCCGCGCGAGACCTGGCGGGCCAGGCGGGTGCCGCCCTCCACGATGAGCGCGTACGCCGAGACGTGGTCGCAGCCCGAGGCGACGACGGCGTCCAGGCTGGCGGCGAAGTCCTCGGGGCGTTCGCCGGGGGTGCCGTAGATCAGGTCGAGGTTGACATGGTCGAAGCCCGCCTCGCGGGCCTCGGCGGCGGCGCGCAGCGCGCGCCCGGGGGTGTGTTGGCGTTCCAGCACCGCCAGCACGTGCGAGGCGGTGGACTGCATGCCCAGGGACAGCCGCGTAAAACCGTTGCCGCGCAGGGTTTTCAGGTATTCGAGGTCGACGGTCTCGGGGTTGGCCTCGGTGGTGACCTCGGCGTCGCCGTCCAGGCCGATGTACCGGTCCACCAGCTCCACGATCCGCGCCAGCTGGTCGGCGGGCAGCAGCGTCGGGGTGCCGCCGCCGACGAACACGGTGGAGGCGGGGCGGCGCGCCGAGCCCAGCACCCGCGCCGCCAGCGCGAATTCGCGCTCCAACACGTCCACATAGTCGTCGCGCGAGACGCCGCCGAGTTCGGCGGCGGTGTAGGTGTTGAAGTCGCAGTAACCACATCGGGTGGCGCAGAAGGGAACGTGCACGTAGACACCGAAATCGCACGTTCCCATGCGCGCCAGGGGTTCCGCGGGAAGCGCCCCGTCGTCGGGAGCGGGTTCACCGTCGGGCAGGGCTGAAGGCACGAGTACTACGGTACGAGCCATGCCTGACGACACAACAGACGAGTTGGTCACATACGACGTCGATCGTGGCGTGGCCACCCTGCGGCTCAACAGCGAGCCCAACCGCAATGCCCTGTCGACTCCGTTGATGACGAAGCTGCTGGAGCACCTGGACGCCGCGGCCGCCGACGCCGCCGTGCGGGTGGTGGTGCTGGGACACACCGGTCGGGTGTTTTGTTCCGGCGCCGATTTGAAGGAGACCGCCGCGGCCCGCGAGGCCGGCGAGGTGCCCGCCGCGATGCTCACCGACGTGTTGGCCCGGTTGTGGGAGTTCGACAAGCCGGTGATCGCGCGCGTCGGCGGGCCGGCGCGGGCGGGCGGGCTGGGCCTGGTCGCCGCGGCCGACATCGCGGTGTGCGCGGCCGAGGCGACGTTCGCGTTCACGGAGGTGCGGATCGGCGTGGTCCCGGCGGTGATCTCGGCGCCGGTGCTGCGGCGTCTGCGCCCGCGCGACGCCGCCGAGCTGTATCTCACCGGGACCGTCTTCGACGGGCGGCGGGCCGAGTCGATCGGCCTGGTGACCCGCGCCGTGCCCGCGGTGGACCTGGACATCGCGGTGGCCGGGTACGCCGAGGACCTGGCGCTGGGCGCGCCGGGCGCGTTGGCGGGCGCCAAGCGGCTGCTGCGCCGCGGCGACGCCGACATCCGCGCGGAGCTGGCCGAGCTGTCGAAGACGTCGGCCGAGTTCTTCCTGTCCGAGGAGGGACGCGAGGGCGTCGCGGCGTTCGCGGAGAAACGCGACGCGTCCTGGGTCGTGAAGTAGGCGCCGATGGTGGCGCGGCTTTTCGCGCACGACCCGGGCGTCGTCCTGGTCCTGGCTCTCGTCGTGCACGGCATCGGCGACTTCGTCGCGCAGACGCCGTGGATGGCGCGGCGCAAGCCCGAGTCGTGGCCGGCGGCGGTGGCGCACGTCGCCGTCTACACCGTCGTGTTTCTGCTGATCACGCTGTCGCCGCTGCAGTTGGCGGCGATCGCGGGGACGCACCTGCTCATCGACCGTTTCGTCCTGGCCAAGCAGCTGATCCGGCTGCGCAACCAGTGCGTTTCGCGGGCGCGGCGCCCGGTGTGGGCGGCCACGGCCGACACCGGGTTCGCCGACGGCACCGACGCGGTGACGGCGGCGCTGCTGGTGACGGCCGTCGATCAGGTGCTGCACGTGGGTATGAATTCGGTGGCGCTGGTGTGGCTGTGACGCCGTGGTCAGCGCCGCAGCAGCCGGCGTCCGGCCACGATCAGCGCGATGATGCCGATGATCATGCCCGCCGCGGCCGACATGACGGCGATGTTGTTGGAGTCCACGTCCGCGCGCGACCAGGTGGATGAGGTGCGTCCGGCCCCGGCCAGGGGGAACTTCTTGCCCTTGTCGTCGGGCGTGAACTGGGAGCCGTTGAAGGTCTGGGTGGAGTGGTGGCCGGTCTTGGTGGTGATGGCGACCTTGCAGGTCCACCAGTATCCGACGCCGCTGATGCTGATCGGGCCGGCCTTCTTGCAGGTCTTCACCAGGGCCGTCGCATGGGGACGGTCGGAGAGGTCCTTGACGTCGGCGACACCGCCCCGGAAGTTCAGGGCGGTCCAACCGGCCGCCAGCGCCACGACCCCGATCAGGATGAGCAGGAACGTGGAGGGACCGCGACGCGAACCAGATGACATGGATGATCATGCTATCCGGACGCGTCACGCCTCGGCCAGCTCGACGTGTCGCTCGGTCGCGGCGGGTGCGGCGAATTCCAGCAGCGCCTCGGCTTCGGCGGCGACGGCCTCGCGTTCGGACGGCCCCGCCGGCTCGAACAGTTCGAGGTGGATGGTGGCCTTCTTCTTGGCCAGCTTGGTTTTCCAGGCGCCCGCGACCATTCCGTCGATGAGGACGGTGCCGGGTATCAGTCCGTTCTTGGTGAACACGCCTCCACGATGGCGCTCGGGCACGATGAAGCCGCGGTCGGCGTGGGACAGCAGGATGTTGTCGAAGGGCCCCAACAGGGTCGGGCGCACGGGGGCGTCGGCGTCGGGCGGCGGCGCGTCGGGCAGGTCGAACAGTTCGCGCCCGTCGGCGTCGCGGTAGCGGCGCAGGTCGAGGCGGTCGAACGCCTCGGCGGTGCGGGTCAGGCTGGACCAGGCCTGGAAGTCGGCGACGCCGGCGGGGCCGAAGGCGGCCAGATAGCGGCGGACGGTCTCGTCCAGGTGGGAGGGTGCTTCGGGGGTGCCGAGCCACTGCCGGGGCGAGGCGTACACGAGGCCGCCGCCGCGGCCCCAGACGCCGCGCGGCGGCACCTGAAGCAGCGGCATGGCGCACTTGAGCCCGTACGCCAGGTCGTCGCCGCCGAAGCCGGCGATGCGTTCGCCCAGCCGCGCGGCGAGGTCGTTGACGTGCAGGGGTTCCGATGCCAGGAGCTCCTCGCCCACGGCGACCAGTTTCGCGGTGTCGACGCCGGTGAGGCGGCGCCCCTGTTGGCTGCCGCTGAACAGGATCTTGTCCAGGAAGGGCTGGATGACGGGGCGCAGGCGGCGGCAGTCGGCGGCGCTGACGAGGTGGATGGTGCCGCGCATCAGCACCACCCGCACCGCCAGGCGCCCGGTCAGCAGCCGCGACAGGTCGTCGGTGACGAAGTCCCGCAGGCGGCTCCACAGCTGGTAGTACGGCGCGTCGCCCTGCTGGGCCTGCATTCCCACCACGTGTTCCATCGCCTCCAGCGCGGTGGCCGGCCGGCGTTCGGTGAGCCATTGGCGGCGCAGGCGGGCCCGGTTGAGGGCGCGGGGGCTGAGGAGCGGGGCGGCCATGCGGGGTCCCTTCGTGCGAGTACGCGCCGTGGTGTGCGGGCGCTGAGCCTCGCACACCACGGCGGATGGGGATCAGTGGGTGGTCTTGCGGGGCAGGGCGAACCCGGCGGCGAACGCGACCAGCAGCACGGCCACGGTGACGATGAGCGTGGTGCGCGACGCCGATGCGAGCGTCGCGGGGTCGCCGGTGAACCGTCCGAAGAAGATGGTTCCCAGCAGCGCGACCCCGAAGGAGGCGCCCAGCTGCTGGATCGACGTCAGGGTGCCCGAGGCCGAGCCGATCTCGTGCGGCTCGACGCCGCTCATCACCGAGTCGAAGTAGCGGCCCATGAACATCGCCGCGCCGATGCCCGCCAGCGCCAGGCCCGGGATCAGTTGGTACCACTGAAGGTCCGTGCCGGCCAGTTCCAGCGTGACGAGCACCGTGGCGACCCCGGCGGCCTTGATGAGCGCGCCGGCCAGCAGCGTCTTGCGTCCGTAGGCCGCCAGCTTGTCGCCGAAGGCCATGGTGCCGCCCATCGCCACGGCGAAGGGGATCATCGCGACCGCGGCGCGCAGCGGGCTGTAGTGCAGCCCGAGTTGCATGTGGAGGGTCATGACCAGGCCCATGCCCGCCATCGCCGCCATCAGCAGGACGCCCAGCACCAGGCCGCCGTTGAAGGCCCGCTTGCGGAACAGGCTCGGGATCACCAGCACCTCGCGTCCGGAGTCGAAGCGGCGCTTTTGGTGGACGCCGAACACCGCGAACACGACGAGGGACGCGGCGATCATCGCGAACGACCACAGCGGCCAGTCCTCCTCGCGGCCCTGCACCAGCGGGTAGACCAGCAGGGCGCTGGCGACCGCGGCCAGCAGCGCGCCGGTGATGTCCAGGCTGAACTTTCGGCTGGCGGTTCCGCGCGGCACCAGGACGATCGCCGCGATCAGGATCGCCGCACCGATCGGCAGGTTGATGGCGAACACCGTCCGCCATCCGAGGCCGAGGACGTCCATGGCGATCAGCCAACCGGCCAGGCTGGGCCCGCCGATCGCGGCGGCGCCCATGATCGGGCCCGCCAGGCCGAAGGCCTTTTGGGATTCGTGCGGCGGGAACATCTCCCGCAGCAGGCCGAACACCTGCGGCACCATGGCCGCGCCGAGCAGGCCCTGGGCGACGCGGGCGCCGATGGCCATGCCGGGCGTCTGGCTGGCCGCCACCACGAGGGAGGCGAGGACGAAGCCGGTCGTGCCGAGCAGGAACATCGGCTTGCGCCCGACGATGTCGCCGAGCCGGGCGCCGATCAGCAGGCCGCCGACCATCGCCAGGGTGTAGGCGGCGGTGAGCCACTGGATCAGGCCGGATCCGCCGCCGAGGTCGGCGCGCATGGTGGGTCCGGCGATGGAGGTGACGCTCGAGTCGAGCAGCTCCATGGCGCCGCCGGCCAGGACGACGGCCAGCGCCGCCCAGCGCCAGCGGTAGGGCGCCGGTTCGGGCGCCGCTTCGGTTCGGGTTTCGGCTGACGCCTCGATGACGGCCATGTCATGTCTCCTGTACTGGGAATCGATGTGGTCCTTGAACGCTATGAGCCATTGCGGACAGATCCTGTCCTGATGATCTCGCCGAAGAAGTGACGAATGTCTCCCACCGACAGCTCGGGGTGGGTGTGCTCCGCGTAGTGGCCGCCGACCTCGTGGAAGAGCCACTGGGTGATGTTGCGGTGATCGCGCTCGGCGAAGCGGCGGATCCCCTGGAAGTCGTCGGCGTGGTTGGAGACCCCCACCGGAAAGGTGGTGGGCTCGCTGGACAGCGGCCGCTTCTTGTCCTCGTAGTAGAAGCGGATCGCCGACGCCGAGGTGCCGGTGAGCCAGTGGATCGCGGCGTTGGCGACGGCGAAGTCGTCGTCCACCCCCTCGCCCATCAGCTGGTCCATCCAGCCGAGCAGACCCGCCGGGGAGTCGGCCAGGGCATGCGCCAGGGTCTGCGGCTGCTGGGAGTGCACGGTGTTGAAGGCGCCCTTCTCCTCCCAGAACCATTGCAGGACACCCAGGGCGCGCCCCTCGTCCTCGGTGAGGTCGACCATCTCGGCGGGGTCGCCCGACGGGAAGCTGAACGCCTGGTTGATGTGCACGCCGATCTGGGCCTCGGGCGCGATCCGGCCCAGTTGCGGCGCGATCATCGAGCCGGCGTCGTTGCCGTGCTGCCCGTAGCGCTCGTATCCCAGGCGCCGCATCAGTTCGCCGAGCGCCGCGGCGGTGCGCACGCTTCCCCAGCCGCGTTCGCTTGTGGGGCCGGAGAAGCCGAAGCCCGGCAGCGACGGGATGACCAGGTGGAACGCGGGCCCCTCGCCGTCGGGGCGGGTGAGCGGCGCGATGACGTCGAGGAACTCCACGACCGTGCCGGGCCAGCCGTGCGTCAACAGCAGCGGAATGGCCTCCGCCTCGGGCGAGGTGACGTGCAGGAAGTGGATGTTCTGCCCGTCGATGACGGTGGTGAACTGCGGGTGGGCGTTGAGCCGCGCCTGCAGCGCGCCCCAGTCGAAGCGCTCCAGCCAGTGCTCGACGAGGTGCTTCACCCGCGCCACCGGCACGCCGTAGTCGGCCCCGGCGCCCGGGATCTCCTGGGCGTAGCGGGTGCGCGACAGCCGCTCGCGCAGGTAGTCCCGATCCGAGCGGGGGATGTCGATGGTGAACGGGGTGATGTCGGACGACGCCATGGTGGGTTCCTTTTCGGGTGACGGTGGTGCTGACTCGACAAATCTGCACGTAAAGCCGCCCACGCCACATCGGGAAAATTAGGTATTTACCTGTCCGCCGGGGCATGCTTGCCCGGTGGTTTCGCCGGTGGTCAGCGCGCGGTTCGTCGGACGCGCCCGCGAGTCGGCCGAACTGGCCGAGGCCCTGCGGCGCGCCGGCGATCGCGGCTGCGCGGCGGTGCTGGTGACGGGCGAGCCCGGACTCGGCAAGACCCGACTGCTGAGCGAGTTCACGGCCTCCTGCGACGCCACGGTGTTGTGGGGCGGTTGCGTCGAGCACGGCGCCGACCGCCTGCCGTTCGCGCCGTTCGTGTCGGTGGTGCGATCGGCGCTGCGGCACTGGGGCGCCGGGGCGGTGGCGCGGGCGTTGCCGGGGTCGGGTCCGTACGCGCTGGCGTCCTGGTTCCCGGATCTCGGGGAGGAGTTCACATCGGACGATCGCTACGGCAACACCCGCCTGTACGAGGAGTTGTTGACCCTCATCGAACGGCTGGCGGTCGATCGCCGGCTGGTGCTGGTGGTGGAGGACCTGCACTGGGCCGACGCCTCCAGCATGGACATGTTCGACTTCCTCGCCCGCAACCTGTCCGGCTCGCCGGTGCTGCTGATCGGCAGCTTTCGCCCCACCGAGGTGCCCCTGTCGCACCGGCTGAACGGTGTCGTCAATGGACTGCGGCGGTTGCGCCACGTCCGCGAGCTCGGCCTGAGCCGCCTGACCCGCCCCGACGTGGAGCGGCAGTTGGCGGCGATCACCGGCGCGGCACCGGACGCGGCCCGGGTGCGGCGGATCCACCAACGCAGCCACGGCAACCCCCTGTTCGTCGAGGCACTGTCCGAACACGACGATGACGCGCCGCTGCCGCTGTCCGATGTGCTGTTGTCGGGCGTGCGGGCGATGTCCGAACCCGCCCGCGAGCTGCTCGGGCGCGCCGCCGTGGGAGGCGACCACGTCGGCCACGCGCTGCTGACCTGCGTGGAGTCCCCACCCCACAACGCCTTCGAGCCTCTGATGCGGGAGCTGATCGACGCCGGCCTGCTGGAGTCCACCGAGGACGGATACCGGTTTCGGCACGCCCTGATCCGCGAGGCGGTGTACGACGACCTGCTGCCGGGGCAACGCCTACGCTGGCATCGGCGCTACGCCGAGACTCTGGAGGCCGAGCCGGGTCTGCTTCCGCCCCACCGGGTGATCGGGGAGCTGGCCCTGCACTGGCGCTACGCCGACGAACCGAATCGCGCGATCGCCGCCGCGTGGCGGGCCGCCGACGCCGCGGGGCGCGTCTTCGCCTACGACGACCGGCTTCGCATGTTGGAGTACGTGCTGCGGCTCTGGGATAAGGTGGACTCTCCTCAGGAGACGGTGGGCGTCGACCTCGCCGAGGTGTGCGCGGTGGCCGCCGAGACGTGCGTGCGCGGCGGCGACACGGCGCGCGGCATCGCCCTGGCCGATCGGGCCCTGGACCTGTTGGGGGACAACGGGGACGCCACGCGGCGCGCCCGGACGCTGAGCATCCGGGCCTGGCTGCGTTCGCGGGAGTCGGGCTCCGGAGTGGACGACGACCGGGCCGCCCTGGAGCTGCTGCCGCCCGGCGAGATCGGGCTGCGGGGCTGGATCCTGGCCCGCATCGCCACTCAACTCGTTGGTGTGCAGGAGCACCGGTCCGTGCCCGAGCTGGCCTCCGAGGCGTTGGAGCTGGGGCGCCGCGCCGACGACACGCTCACCCAGGCCACGGCGATGGCCGCCCTGGCCGCCGCCGCGGGACTCGACGGGGACGTCGACGCCGCGCACCGCGACTTCGCCGCGGCCCGAAGCCTCGCCGCCGAGGCGCGCGACGATTCCACCCTGTTGACCTGCTACGTGTGGCAGTGCGTC
Organism: Stackebrandtia sp.; assembly: GCF_035643755.1. Taxonomy (NCBI): domain Bacteria; kingdom Bacillati; phylum Actinomycetota; class Actinomycetes; order Glycomycetales; family Glycomycetaceae; genus Stackebrandtia; species Stackebrandtia sp. The sequence continues at coordinate 17,944 of NZ_DASQPW010000045.1, forward strand.
GTCCTGATGCTCAGCGGATCCATCGAGGCCAGTGTGGACGTGGCGCGGGAGGGCCTGGAGCTGTCGCGCCGCAAGGGTCTGGGACGCAGCCGGGGAACGCTGCTGGCCGCCAACCTCGCGGCGGGCCTGTTCATGCTGGGGCGGTGGGACGAGCAGGCGGGGGTGGTGACCCAGGGCGTCGAGCTGGACCCGCCGCCGCTGTACCGGGGCCTCCTGCTGTTGACCCAGGGCATGGCGCACCTGATGCGCGGCAACGAGACCGCGGCCGTGGAGTACCGCGACGCCGTCGTCGGGCTCACCAAGCCCCACCCGGTGTTCGGCATCCACGTGTCGGTGTTCAACGCCTATCTGGCCCTCGCCCGCGGCGACGTCGACGCCGCCCGCGGTGTCGCCGACGAGGTGCTGGGCGACGCCGAGCACCTCGCGTCGTTTCCCGAATGGTGGGAGGTGCTGGCCGTCGCCGCGCGAACCCTGCGGCTGGCTGGTTCCCTCGGCGCCGCCGGGGATCTCGACCGGTGGCGCGCGCTCGACAACGATCGTCCACTGCGGAAGATCGGCGACGCCTGGCGGCGTACCTTTCGCGCCATCATGGACGCTCGCCCGTCCGTGTGCGACGCGGCGGTGGCGGCGTGGCGCGCGCTGTCGATGCCGTACCCGCTGGCGCAGAGCCTGGTCGACGCCGCCGAGGCCGCGCTGTCCGCGGGCGACGAACCGGGCGCCCGGCGCCGGCTCGACGAGGCCGCGCGCATCGCCGAGGACCTGGACGCTCGCCCCCTGCTGCACCGCATCGCCGAACTGCGGGGCGCCGG
>NZ_DASQPW010000046.1:0-10622 GCF_035643755.1 Stackebrandtia sp.
GTCGGGAAGCCGCTCGTCGAGCGGGCCCGAACCCAGCCCCACGACCAGGTACTTGCCTCCGTCGCCGTGGTCGCCGAAGTCCCACATGGTGCGCCCCAACAGGTTCCGCCACCGCCTCACCATCACGTCCCGATACGCCCCCGCCTGGTAGTTCGGCTCGTCGAACGCGAACGTCCGCGCGTCGGCGACGCTCGGCAGGTCGACGATGTGCACGCTGCCAGTGAGCACCTCTTCGTCGGCGAACGTCGGGCCTCTAGCGATTATCCCGTCGGCGAAACGGTCCATGTATGCCAGGTGGGCGTCGTTCAGCTCCTCCCGAAGCGGGGTCGAGCCGACGCGGTCACGGTGATAGAAGAAGAATTCCACCGTTGAAGTCTCGCCCACCCTGCTGGCTGGTGGTTGGCACGGTGGCAACATGACAAATCTCAGGGCCGAAATTTGAGATGTGGCGAGACATGACAACTGGAGTTGATGTCTTCCGAAACATGACAAATCTCAGCGCCAGGATTTGAGATGTGAGGCTTGCGCCCCGCCTAAACCTTCCACCAGCCGCGTCGGGGTTTGGCTCTATGTGACACCGCTGTCGGGTTGCGTTTGGTCGCCTTGGCTCGTCGTCGTTTGGTCGACATGGCGCGATACTTCGCGCTGAGGTCTCCTGCCCACCCCATGGTGTGTCGGTAGTGGTCGGTCAAGGGTGTGCAGGGCCATGGTTGCCCGCACTCCCCACACTTCGGCAAGACCCAGACCAATGGGAACAGACCCAAGGCGATGACGGCGCGCAGACGTCGTTTCGGCAGGTGTCGTTTCGGGATGTCGAACTGCTGACCGATCTTGCGTGCCCTGTCGGCCAAAGGCCCGTGTGGGTACATGAGCCCGAAGCGGAGCGTGGGTGCGCTTTCGGGGTCGAAGACCCTCACGTGCACGTCACCCCACGGGCCTTGTTCGGTGTAACTGTGGACAGACATGGCCTCTTGATCCCCCTACTGTTGTTCGCGGGCCTGGGTAATGAACGGCTTCGCGAGTGTGCGGTGTGTCGTCCACATGCCTTGGGCTTGCTTGATCAAGTGCCAGCGCACAGCAGGCTCGGACGCCCAGATGCCGTGTGGCAGGGAGACCTTGAGGACGGGGCGGTAGCTGTCGATGTCCTTGATCGAACCCAGATGCGAGGCGATACCTCGGTGTCCGATCACGTCGAGGTGGACGGTGTAGCTGCCTTCGATCGTGACAGCGGAGACCTGGCGCATGGACGCGGTGAACAGCCCGAGCATGATCACCACAGTGGAATCACTCATCACAGCCACCCACGCCCTGCGTCTGGTCACCTTCGTCGCTGTCGTTCGGGTTCTTGTTGGTGCTTGGTTCCTCGGCCACAGCCGATGTGGTGGGGGTGTGGTCTGCCGCCCCGTCGGGGTCGCCGTCTGCCGCCCCGTTTTCGGGTTCGGTGTTGGCAGGGGCATGGTCGCCGTGGTGGTAGGGCTCGCGAAGGCACCCAGGTGTGGGGCAAAACAGGGTTATGGGTTGCCCGCTTGATTGCGCGTCGCACAACATTGCCATCTCGCGCGTCAGCCCTGGCGTGGTTTCTTCGAACGCCGTGGCCAGTTCGATGGCACGGATACGAGCATCGTGTGGCCCGTGCGCCTTGTATGGCAGCAGCACGCACCAGATCGTTGCTTCACCTTGGGCGGCTTCGAGGTTGGCGGCCGAGTGGTGGGGTGGATTGGCGGGCTCAGTCCACACCAGGAACATGCCGTCCCTGCCACGATGCGCGAACGCCGAATCCACCGACGTGTACCACCCAACGGGACGGCCCACGTCGAGCAGGACGCAGGAGCCGTCGTTGGCTTGCACGCCCTGGAAAGCCACAGTGGTACGTATCCCGTCACCAGGGTCGGTCAATTCGCACAAGGCGAAGCGACGACCTCGCTGGCTACGTGCGGCAGTCGCCAACCTCGCGTGGAGCCCCGAATCCTCGCAGGTGGGTGCGGGAGGTGGTGGCGTCTGGTCGGGCGTCAGGAACTCGACATCGCAGGTACGAAGAAGCATGACAATGTTTCCCTTCTGGACTATTGGTGAATGGTGGTGGGAAGGTGGGGCGGGCGCGCGGGCACGAGACGGTGCTGTTTGGGTGCAGGACGAAGAGACCCGTACAGCACCACCTCGTGTGGTGGAGGAAAACCCCGCGACAACCCGCCCCACTCGCGCGCAGCCCACCTCACACGGGCATGCGCGACTTGTGGAAAAGACTGTGGAAAAGGGCTGGCGTCAGCGCTGGACGGGAATCGACAGGGGCGGGTCATCAGGACGACGACCATTGCCGTGGTGGATGCAGGCCGACACGGGGCAGTTCTGGCCAGGAACCCGACGACGCAGCTGACGCGGGAACGTGGGATCAGCCGACGCCCTACGGGCAGCGATCATCCACCACACCTCCACCTTCAAACGATGGATCGCAGCAACGATGAGGTCCTCGCCGCGCGCTCCCGCAGGTAGTGGGTGCGACAATAGAGCGCGTTCGGTTATCTCCTCCATGAGGAGACCTCCGTTCATTAGGACTGGGGCGGGGCTTTGGTCGCCAAACTTCGGACCCGCCCCAGTCGTTTTCCTCCCGCTTTCGCGGAAGCCTTTCTTCTCTTGTTGCCTGCTCGCGAGCGCTGTCACCGAGTGACTACGTTGTTTGTATCATGTCATTGATACTGGGTCAAGCATGACCCCAACAATTGTTGAAGCGATCGAACGAGGTGGGATCCATTGAGGAAAGAACTAGCGCCATCACTACGCGCGGCCTGGTTGGGGCAGGAGCTCACCAAGATGCGAAAGGCTGCTCGGCTTGACGCTAGGGATGTGAGTTCATACCTCGGTATCAACGCGTCAATCGTGAGTCGAATCGAGAACGGTCGGACGGCACCGACCGAAAATGAAGTCGACAACTACATGAGAGTTTGCGGCGTCAACGATCGCAAGCGTCGCAACGAAATGCTGACCATCTGCCACGACGTCCTTCGCAAAGGCTGGTGGGAGGGCTACAGCGACGACGTCGCTCGAACCCTGATGGACTGCATGTGGTTGGAATCCAAGGCGCTGGAAATCAGGGCATTCGCAGTGTCTACATTGCCAGGACTGTTGCAGACACCAGGCTACGCGAAAGCTGTGATGCGGGCCAACGCTCCTCAAGCTACTTCGGAGGATCTCGACAGATGGCTTGAGGTACGGATGACCCGACAGGTCGTACTTTCCCGCCACGATCCGATCGCGTTTGCCTCGATAATTGATGAGAGTGCCATCAAACGCTTGACCAGTGCCAGACTCGATGCCAAGCCACAGCTCGATTATCTCATCGAGGTGTCAAGGCGTTCCAATATCGACATACGAGTCCTACCAATATCTGAAGGCGTGCACGCAAGTACGGGAGGGGGTTTCGAGGTCCACACGCTGGTGAGCCCCTACCCACAAGTTGCCATACTGCCTACTGCTGCAGGGGATCTGTGCGTTGAAGGTGACGATGTCCAGCGTGTAGTTCAAGCGTATGATTCACTCTTGGAGGTCAGCCTGAACGTGACTGAGTCCAGGAAGTTCATCGTCGCTGAGAGAGACAAGTTGTGAACCATAGCTTGATTCCCACCACCCAAGATCGTGATTCGATCGCACCATTCACGTGGCGTGCTAGCTCTCGCAGTAGCAGTAACGGCGGCCAGAACTGCATCGAAGTCGCGCTGAGGCGCAAGAGCACCCGAAGCGGTAACAGTGGCGGCCAGAACTGCATCGAGGTAAGCCTCTCAAAGCGTCGCTAATCGTTGGTGCTCAACGGTTTCAGCCCTCGGCAAAGACTAACCTTCCGTTGGCCATGGCTATGACCTTGTTGACGAACGCCTCTAGGTCGTCGCCCTTCAGGTTTTCGTGGCTCATGATCGCGTAGGTGAGCATGAAGGACATGTCGGCCAGGTAGTTCGGGTCGACGTCGGGGAGCAGGTGGGTTTCGCCCCGCAGCCCGCGAACGATCGCCTCGATCACCATGGGCTTGAAGTTGTCAGCCCCTTCGGGGAACCGCGCCTTCATCTCGGTGACGTATGCCTGGATCTCCGCAGACCCCGTGCCCTCAGGAAACTTTCGCTTGACCGCGATGATGAGAGCCGCACCCATCAAGGTGTACGCGCGTCGGTCCCCCAGGCGCTCGGCGATGTCTTGGCGCACTTCCATACCAGGCGTAATCGCCGACTCCACGAAGACGGCTTCGTCGGATTTGGTCACGAGATCTCCTGTTCTTTCGGAAAACGACCGATGATGCCGCCGATCTCTTGGCTACGCTTCATCATCGACTGCACTGCCGCGTCGAGTCACTGTTGGGCAGATGAATCGATACATGAATGGGCGATCCGCCGTCCCGTTGGCCCGCAACGCGCTACCGTGGCACCACGCCGTCGTCTCGGAAACGGAACCGTTGTGCCCTCCATCGAAGACAAGCGCCGCTTCGCGGCCCAGGCCGATGCCAAGACCGAATCCATGCAGACGAACCTTGCCGACGCGCAGTCCAGTCTTCGCAGGGCCCTGGCGGGTTTTCATCTCGCGCTGACCCACGAGGGCATCACCGCCGAGCTGACGGCCGAGGTCAATGTTCGCCTCGCCCACGCCGAAACCATGATGCGTCAGCTCAACGATGTTCGGGGTGATCTCAATAACCTGCGCGGCGCCCTGGCGGCGTGGGATCAGGATCTCGAGGACGCCCAGGACCAGGAGTGACGCGTCCGCGTTGAGGACGAATTTCGGCCAGTCATTGTCGGTGGCGGCTGGTTGACTGGCGGTCGTGACAACCATTCAAGAAAAGGCCGAACGCTTCCATCAACTTCACTCGGGCCCGCGGCCGTTGCTGCTGGCCAACGCCTGGGACGGCGCGTCCGCCCGCATCGTTGAGGACGCGGGCGCCGAGGCCATCGCCACCACCAGCGCGGGCGTGGCGTGGACCCTGGGTGCCGCCGACGGCGACCAGTTGAGGCGCGAGCTGGCGATCGAGGCCGTGGCTCGGATCGCTGGCCTGGTGGGCGTTCCCGTGACCGCCGACATCGAGCGGGGCTTCGCCGAGACCGCCAAGGGCGTGGGCGAGACCGTTTCCGCCATCATCGCGGCGGGCGCCGTGGGTGTGAACATTGAGGACAGCACGTCCTCGGCCGAGAGTCCACTGCGGACTATCGAGGAGCAGGCGGAGCGGCTGTCGGCCGCCCGCGCCGCCGCCGAGGCCAGCGGCGTCAACCTGTACATCAACGCCCGCACCGACACCTACCTGCGCGCCGTCGGCGAGGAGTCGACGCGTTTCGACGCCACCGTGGAGCGGGCGCGGGCGTACCTGGCGGCGGGCGCCAGCGGCGTGTTCGTGCCCGGCGTGGTCGACCTGGCCACCGTGGGCGCGCTGTCCGAGGCGATCGACGGCCCGCTCAACATCATGGTGGGTCCGGGTGCGCCGTCGGCGAAGGAGCTCGGGGACGCGGGTGCCGCGCGGCTCAGCCTGGGAGCGGCCATCGCCATGGCGGCGTACGCGCTGACGGCCACCAGCGCCAGGGAGTTCCTGGACGAGGGCACCTATTCGCGGCTGAGCCACGACCTGGACTTCATGTCGCTCAACGGTTTGCTCGCCAAGTAGCGCTCATGCTGGGCTGGCGCGGGTTCGCGTCAGTCCAGCAGGTAGTGCCGCATCAGCGCGCCGTACTGCCGTTGGAGGGAGGTGACGGCGTCGTCGTACGCGCCGCTCAGCTCGGCCGACACCGTGTCGGGGTCGGTGTCGAGCAGCAGCGGGTGCACCCATGCCGCGTAGTCCTTGTGGTCGCCGCGAATGGCCAGCTTGACCAGTCGCCGAGGTGACCGTCCGTTCGACTCCATGACGTCGACGGCCAGGGCGAACCGTCCGTTCCGCGTGTGGGTCGCCGCGTCGGCGGGCGCCCCGTTGAGGCGTCGGCGTTCGGCGGCGAGCCCGCGCAGCACCGCCGCGATCTGCTCCGCCAGCGCGTCGGTCGTGTAGTCCCCCAGCCGAGGGTCGTCGCGAAACTCGAAGTCCAGCAGGCCCTCGGTGTTGGTGGCCGCGGCGATCCGCCCGTCGGGGGAGATGGCCTTGACGCGCGATGGTTCGACAGCGTTGATTTCAGACATGCGACTTCCGTTGGGGTGAAGGGGTGTGGGAACCCATTAGGCCCGCACGCGTTTTGCTGGCGGTTTGCTCGCGTTTGGCGACACGGTCGTCACCCCAGTTGGACCGATCGTTTGGCCAGGCCCATCCAGAACCCGTCGATGACCGAGGCGCGCAGCGCGTCGAGGTCGTTCTCCCCCGCGCCCAGCGTCACGAACAGCGGGGCGAAGTGTTCGGTGCGGGGGTGGGCCATGCGGGCGGCGGGCGCCTTGTGGCCGAAGTCGAGCAGCGCGTCGATGTCATGGGAGGCAAGCGTTTCTGCACCCCAGTCGTCGAACTCCCGCGACCAGGCGGGCGCGCCGTCGGGCGAGCCGTCGCCGCTGCCGGGGTCCAGGGCGGTGAGGTTGTGCGTGAAGAAGCCGCTGCCGACGATGAGGACGCCCTCGTCGCGCAGCGGCGCCAGCCTGCGTCCGATGTCGTACAGCCGCCGCGGATCGAGGGTCGGCATCGAGATCTGCAGAACGGGGACGTCGGCGTCGGGGTACATCTCGACCAGCGGCACGTAGGCGCCGTGGTCGAGCCCGCGCTCGGGGACGTCGTGGGTGTCGGCGACGAGGGATCGCACCCTCGCCGCGAGTTCGGGCGCGCCGGGGGCCGGATAGGTGACGCGGTAGTAGTGCTCGGGGAAGCCCCAGAAGTCGTAGACCAGCGGGACGGTGCCCGTGGCGCCGATGGCCAGCGGGGCGTCCTCCCAGTGCGCCGAGACCATGAGGATCGCCTGGGGTTTCGGCACCTCGGACGACCATTCGGCGAGTTGGCCCGGCCAGATCGGGTCGTCGGCCAGCGGGGGCGCGCCGTGGCTGAGGTAGATCGCGGGCATGCGGGACATGGCGCCTCCACTGTCGACGAGCTCGGGCCGGGCTGCCAGCCTATCGCCGCGGCGGGCCGTTGTCGCGCCGTCCGGCGGAGGGTCGAACTCGTAAGGCAATCTGCTTGTCCTACCGCCCTATTGTTGACAAACGTTTTCGTGAAATCTGACTGTTTTGCCCGTATATGTCGGCACAAAAGAGGACGAAATTCGGCTTCATTTTTGTCGGTTACTCTAGGGTTCATGCCCCGAGCAGACGCAAGTGAGACAGTCACCCAGGTCCACCGGGCATCGAACCCCGTGTTCGAACCGCCATCGATCGACGACGGCGCGGACCTGTGGACCCTGGCCCGTGACTGCCAATCCCTCGATGTGAATTCGCGGTACGCGTACCTGTTGTGGTGCCGCGACTTCGCCGCGACGTCGATCGTCGCGCGCGATTCCGGCCGCCTGGCCGGTTTCATCACCGGGTACCGACGGCCCGACCGCCCCGACACCTTGTTCGTGTGGCAGGTCGGCGTCGCCGGGCACATGCGTCGCCAGGGGCTGGCCCGGCGAATGCTCGATCGCCTCACCGATCGCCTTGTCCCCCAAGGCGTTTCGCGGCTGGAGGCGACCGTCACGCCGGACAACCACCCGTCCACGCGCCTGTTCACCTCGTTCGCGGAAGCGCGCGGGGCCATTCTGGCGCGGGACGAGCTGTTCAGCGAGCGGATGCTCGGCGAGGGGCACGCGAGCGAGGTCCTGTTTCGGATCTCGCCGCTGTCGCCGTCGTCGTTAGGTCCGCAAGCCCCGGTAGCGCGCCGAACCGGGCGTGGCGCGGCACATCGCCGCGGCCCACGTAGAACGGCAGCCAAAGGCCGACTTCCGAGAAGACTTATGAATGTATTCGAAGAAATCGAATCCGAGGTCCGTTCCTACTGCCGAGGCTGGCCAACGGTTTTCGTCAAGGCCAACGACGCGACGGTCGTTGACGAGGACGGGAAGTCCTACACGGACTTCTTCGCCGGTGCCGGTGCCCTCAACTACGGGCACAACCATCCGGTCCTGAAGGAAGCGCTGCTGGAGTACCTCGCCGGTAACAACATCGTCCACGGGCTGGACATGTACACCGACGCCAAACGCCAGTTCCTCAAGCGCTTCCGCGACGGCATCCTCGAGCCGCGCGGCCTGGATTACAAGGTCCAGTTCCCGGGGCCGGCGGGCAACAACGCCGTGGAGGCGGCGTTGAAGCTGGCCCGCAAGATCACCGGCCGCGAGACGGTCATCAGCTTCACCAACGGCTTCCACGGCATGACGCTGGGGGCGCTGGCGGTGACCGGCAACTCGATGAAGCGCGGCGGCGCCGGGGTTCCCTTGAACCACACCGCGACCATGCCGTACGACGGCTATATGGACGGCCAGACCCCCGACTTCCTGTGGCTGCGCAGCCTCCTGGAGGACGCCGGCTCCGGCCTCGACAAACCCGCCGCCGTCATCGTCGAGACCGTGCAGGGAGAGGGCGGCGTCAACGTCGCCAGCGCCACCTGGCTGCGCGGGCTGTCCCAGCTGTGCACCGAGCACGGCATCCTGCTCATCGTCGACGACATCCAGATGGGTTGCGGCCGAACCGGTCCCTTCTTCAGCTTCGAGCGGGCCGGGATCCAGCCCGACATCGTGACGCTGTCGAAGTCCCTGTCGGGGTACGGGCTTCCCTTGGCCCTCACCCTGATGCGCCCCGAGCTCGACGTGTGGGAACCCGGTGAGCACAATGGAACGTTCCGGGGCTTCAACCCTGCGTTCGCCACCGCGACCGCCGCCATCGACACCTTCTGGTCCGACGCCGTGCTGCCCGAGACGACCGCGCGCAAGGGCGCGCTGATCGACGAGCGGCTGTGCGACCTGGTCGCCGAGCAGTCGGACACCGAGCTGAGCGTGCGCGGCAGTGGAATGGTGCAGGCCCTGGCCTTCGCCGACCCGAAGCTCGCCGCCGCCTCCCGCGCCGAGGCGTTCTCGCGCGGGCTGCTCGTGGAGGGCGCCGGCGTCAACGACGAGGTCGTCAAGCTACTTCCGCCACTGACCATTGCGGACGAACAGCTCGAGTCGGGGCTGGACATCCTGGCCGAGTCCGTCCGCGTCGCCATCAAGGAGGCTTCATGATCGTCCGCAGGCTCGACGAGATCATCGGCACCGACAAGGACGTGCTCGGGCACGACCGCGACGTCGCCGAGGGCACCTGGAGATCCCGCCGGCTGCTGCTGGCCAACGACAGGGTGGGCTTCTCGCTGCACGACACCGTGCTGTTCGCCGGGACCGAGACGTCGATGTGGTATGCCAATCACGTCGAGGCCGTCTACGTCATCGAGGGACACGGTGAGCTCACCGACCACGAGACCGGGAAGAAGTACGAGCTGTCTCCCGGCACCATGTACCTCCTCAATGGGCACGAGCGGCACACGTTGAGCGCGCACACCGATGTGCGCACCGTGTGCGTCTTCAACCCCCCCGTGACCGGACGCGAGGTCCACGACGCCAACGGCGTCTACCCACTTCTGACCGAAGGAGACTGACCAGTGACCATTCAAGACATATACCCCAGCCGCGCCGGCCGCCAGCCGGTGATGATCTACCGCACCGAGGACCCGGTCGCGTACGGCACCGCCTCCGACGGCCCGATCGTCGCCGAGGAGCTGGAGGGCTACGCCGACAACGGTTTCCTCACCATCGACGAGCTCATCGAACCGGAGGAACTCGCCGGTTACCAAAACGAACTCAACCGGCTGCTGGTCGACGAGGCCCTCAACGGCGACGAGCGCGTCGTCCGCGAGAAGGACTCGCGCGAGATCCGCTCGATCTTCGAGGTGCACAAGATCTCGGAGATGTTCGGCAAGCTGCTCACCGACGAGCGCGTGGTGGGCCGGGCCCGCCAGATCCTCGGCTCCGATGTGTACATTCACCAGAGCCGCGTGAACTACAAGCCGGGCTTCGGAGGCAACGGCTTCTACTGGCACTCCGACTTCGAGACCTGGCACGCCGAAGACGGGATGCCACGGATGCGGGCGGTCAGCATCTCCATCGCGCTGACCGACAACTACTCGTACAACGGCGCGCTGATGATCATGCCCGGTTCGCACAAGACCTTCGTGTCCTGCGTGGGCGAGACCCCCGACGACCACTACCGGGAATCGTTGAAGGAACAGGAGATCGGCACGCCCGACCAGACGTCGCTGTCGGTGCTGGCCGAAAAGCACGGCATCGAGGTGTTCACCGGGTCCGCGGGCTCGGCGACCATGTTCGACTGCAACTGCATGCACGGGTCCAACGGCAACATCACGCCGTTCCCGCGCTCCAACATCTTCGCGGTGTTCAACAGCGTGGAGAACGCCTGCATCGAACCCTTCGGGGCCGAAAACCCGCGCCCGCCGTTCATCGGCTCGCGCGACTTCACACCCATTCCGCGCTGACCGACGCGGATTCGTGGCCGTTCCGTTGTCGCAGCGGGGCGGCCACGATCATGTCCGCACGGCGGATACCGTGTGCGGATGCGACAGGAGTTCAAAGACCGCGCCGAACGCATCGTCGACGCGCTGCTGGAATCCGACCCCGAGACGGCGATGTGGGCGGGCGACCACCGTTTCGACGACCGGCTGCCGAACTACTCGCCGC
>NZ_DASQPW010000047.1:0-22872 GCF_035643755.1 Stackebrandtia sp.
AGACCGGCTTCGACGGCTTGGACGGCGGCGGCGGGGTGGGCGGGTCCGGTGCGGCGGGCTCCGGCGGCTCGGGCCCCGGCCTGTCTTCGCTCATGACTACCCCCGTGTGTCACGTAACGGCGAGTATCGCCGATGGCGGCCGTTTCCGCAGCCGTTTGCCTCAGCGCGGGTCGTCGATGTTGAAGTAGGTGGGGCGACAGAGATCGCGGGCCAGGCGGAACAGGCGGGTGGCGCGTCGGGAGCGGGAGTTGAGCGCGTCGCGCACCAGGTCGGTGTGGACCTCCTTGGCGATGGCCACGCGGCGGCTGGCGACGCGCAGGTCCGCCAGGACCTCGTCGTCGGACGGCAGCGGCAGGTCGCGCAGGATGCGGGTCAGGTCGTTCTCGGCGGCCTCGCGCTGGTCGGGCGGGGAATCCAGGGCGGCGCGGGCGCCGACGCGGATCGCCTCGGCATGACGTCCCAGCCGCACCGACGCCTCGGCGGCCAGCAGGAGGGCGACCTCGGCGCGCAGGTTGAGTTTGTCCACAAGGGCGGCCGCGGCGTGGCGGGCGCGGGAGTGCAGACGCTCCACTCGCGACGCCGTCCAGGTGAGATAGGTGGCCGCCAACGCCACCGCGCCCACGATCCCGGCCAGCCACCACACAGCAGCGGATCATACGGCGCCCGGGGCGTCACGCGGGCAACGGCACTCCGGTCGGCCTCCCGCACGCCTCGATGGCCGCGACGTACACCTCGCGCACCCGCTCGGCGACCTCGGGCCAGTCGTTGGCGGCCACCAGCGCGGCGGCCCTCGCGGCGTACTGCTTGCGCCGCAAGGGATCGGACAGCAGCGCGTCGATCGACGCGGCCAGCGCCGCGCCGTCGCCGGGTGCCACCAGCTCCCCCGCCCGCCCCTCGTGGAGGACGCGGCGGAACGCGTCCAGGTCGCTGGCCACCACCGGGGTGCGCGCGGCCATCGCCTCGGTGAGGATCATGCCGAAGGACTCACCGCCCAGGTTGGGGGCGGCGTAGACGTCGACGCTGCGCAGCATGCGGGCCTTGGTGGCGTCGTCGGCCATGCCGAGGAACACGACGCGTTCGCGCACGGCCGCGTCGAGGCCGTCGGTGGCGCGCGCGGGGTCGCCGGGGCCCAGCACCAGCAGGCGCAGCCCGGGGTGGGCCGCGGCGAGGATCGCGAAGGCGTCGCGCAGCACCGCGAAGCCCTTGCGGGGCTCCTCGAAGCGCCCGATGAAGCCGATCGCCCCGCCGGGGCCGGGCCAGCCGTCCAGGGGTTGCGCGTCGGCGAAGTGGTTGACCATGACGCCGTTGGGTATCTCGGTGGCGCCGCCGCCCAGGTGCTCCACCTGCACCCGTCTGGCCAATGAGGACACGGCGATCCGAGCGGTGACCTTCTCCAGCACCAGCTGCGCGATGCCGCGCCCGGCGGCCAGGGCGCGGGAGCGGGGGATCGCCGTATGGAACGTGGCGACCACGGGCCCGCGGGCCAGCAGGCAGGCCAGCAGCGACAGGCTGGGGCTGAGCGGTTCGTGGACGTGCAGCACGTCGAAGTCCCCGCCGCGCAGCCAGCGCCTGGTGCGGGCCGCGGCCACGGGGCCGAAGGTGAGCCGGGCGACGGAACCGTTGTAGCGCACCGGGATCGACCGCCCGGCGGGCGTGACGTACGCGGGCAGGTCGTCGCCGCGTTCGGCGGGCGCCAGCACCTCGACCCGGTGCCCGGCGCCGCGCAGCGTCGCGGCCAGGTCGCGGATGTGGCCCTGGACGCCGCCGGGTACCGCGAAGGAGTAGGGGCTGACGATCCCGATCCGCATGGGCGTCGGGTCGGTCAGTCGAGATCGTCCAGCCATAGTGGTTGGAGCATATGCCAATCCGCGGGCTGCACGGCGATTCCGGCGGCGAAGGCGTCGGCGACCAGCTGGGTCCCGGCCGCCACCCGCGCCGCCAGGCGCCCGGTGTCGGGGATCGGCACCGGGCCCTCGATCTTGCCGTAGCAGTGCGTGGGGCTGTCGTAGCGCAGCACCACCGTGTACAGCGGCGCGTGGGTGCGGATCGACAGCAGCACGGGGCCAGCGGGCATTCGGGTCTTCGCGCCGAAGAACTCCACCTCGATGCCCTGGCTGGTGAGGTCGCGGTCGGCGACCAGCGGGACGATGTGTCCGGCCGACAGGCGCTCGGCCAGCACGGCCGCGGCGGGGCGTTCCCCGCCGGAGTGGGGCAGGATCTCCATGCCCAGCCCGCGCCGGAACTTCAGGAACTTCTCGTACACCGCCTCGGGTTTGAGGCGCTGCGCCACCGTGGTCAACGGCCAGCCGTTGGCGCACACCCACGCGCCCGCCAGGTCCCAGTTGCCGGAGTGCGGTATCGCCAGCACCACGCCGGTACCCTCCCTGCGGTGCTGGTCGAACACCTCCCAGCCCTCCAGCTCGAAGCGCTCCAGGACGTCGGCGCGGCTGTAGGACGGCAGGCGGAACGCCTCCATCCAATAGCGCAGGTAGGAGCGCATGGCGTCGCGGGTGAGGGCGTCGAGCCCGGCGTCGTCGACCGAGGTTCCGACGACGCGGCGCAGGTTGGCGCGCAGCCGGCGCACCTGGGGGCCGTCGCCGCGAAAGGTGCGGTCGGCGGCGTAGCGGAACAGGCGGGTGGCCAGCGATTCGGGCATCGCCCGGCTCAGGCCCCATCCGGCGCCGTAGACCCACTCGATCGCCCGGTCCCTCAACGCCGGTCCCCGTTCAGTTGGGAACGCACGTACCACACGCGCTGCCACACGGTGAACACCGTCAAGGCGGCGAGGATCCACAGGGTCACGGCCAGCGCGTACGGCACCCCGCACACCTGGGCCAGGGTGCCCACCCCGATGATGACCAGGCGCTCGGCGCGCTCGGCGATGCCGACGTCGCAGCGGGCCCCCAGCGCCTCGGCGCGCGACTTCACATAGGACACCAGCTGCGCGGCCACCAGGCAGATCAGGCAGGCGGCCGCGGAGGCGTGCTGTCCGCTGATGGCCAGCCAATACGCCAGGGACGCGAAGATGGCCCCGTCCGCGACCCTGTCCATCGTGGAGTCGAGGAGGGCGCCGAAGTGGCCGTCGCTCTTCTTGACGCGCGCCATGGCGCCGTCCAGCAGGTCGGTGAAGACCGAAACGGTGACGACGATCAGGCCCGCCAGCAGCGCCCCCCGGGTCACCAACAGCACCGCCCCGGCGACGGCGGCGGCGGTGCCCACCAGGGTCACCGCGTTGGCCGACACGCCGGCGCGCACCAGGGCGGACCCCAGGGGGTGCAGCGCCTTGTTGACGGCGGCGCGTCCGGACACACTGAGAAACTTCGTCATCTCATCCATCGTCCGGGTGAGTTGACAATGGATGCTGGTCGGAAGAGACCGCACCCGGCATCGGACCTTCCGCGCGCACCACGATATAGGGCGGGTACGGGGCGACGTCGTCACCGTGCCGGGCGTGAAAAAATTCTCGTCAGACCTTGTGATCATTCTGCCAAAGGTGTGTGATCAAGGACATAGCGTTCCACCGACTCATAACAGCGGAGGTCACGATGTCCCAAAAGAACCGTGAGAAGGGAGTCGCCGGCCCCTCGCCGGTGGTAGCCGCGCCCGGCAAGGTCCGCAATGTTGCGCTTGTCGGGCATGCCGGGGTCGGGAAAACCACGTTGGTGGAGGCGCTACTGGCAGCCACCGGGACGATCGAGCGACCCGGTGACATCGCCGAGGGAACCACGGTGTGCGACCACGATCCCGCCGCCGTGGCGCAGCAGCGCTCGGTCGGGGTGTCGTGCGCGCCGCTGACGCACGGCGACATCAAGATCAACCTGCTGGATACGCCGGGGTATGCCGACTTCACCGGCGAATTGCGGGCCGGTCTTCGCGCCGCTGACGCGGCGCTTTTCGTTGTCTCGGCCGTGAACGGGCTGGACGCCTCCACCCAGCAGCTGTGGGAGGAGTGCGCGGCGGTGGGTATGCCGCGCGCGGTGGCGATCACGCGGCTCGACCATCCGCAGGCGGACTTCGACGAGACCCTGGCGCTGTGCCAGCGGGTCTTCGGCGACGGGGTCGCGCCGATCTACCTGCCGCTGCACGACGACGGCGGCGAGCACGTCACCGGCCTGATCGGGCTCATCACGCAGCGCGTCTTCGACTACACCGACGGGCACCCGCCGCGGGTCGGCGACCCGGCGGACGAACACGTCAGCGCCATCGAGGAGTCCCGGGGCGCGCTCATCGAGGCCGTCATCGCCGAAAGCGAGGACGAGACGCTGATGGACCGCTATCTGGCCGGCGAGGCGATCGACACCGAGACGCTGATCGGCGACCTGGAGACCGCGGTGGCCCGCGCCTCCTTCCACCCGGTGGTGCCGGTCAACGCCACCACGCAGGTGGGCCTGGACGCGGTGCTGGAGCTGATCACCGGCGGCTTCCCGTCCCCGACCGAGCACACGCTGCCGACGGTCACCACAGTGGATGGCGAGCCGACGGACGCGCTGGAGTGCGACCCGAACGGCCCGCTGGCCGCCGAGGTCGTCAAGACCACGGTGGACTCCTATGTGGGCCGGGTTTCGCTGGTGCGGGTGTTCTCCGGGACCCTGACGACCGACACGTCCGTCCACATCTCCGGGCACGGGCTCACCGAGCGCGGCCACCCCGACCACGACTCCGACGAGCGCGTCACGCACCTGTACTCGCCGCTGGGCGCCAGCCTCCGCGAGATCAGCGAGTGCGCGGCCGGCGACATCTGCGCCATCACCAAGTCGGGAAGCGCCGAGACCGGCGACACCATCTCCTCGCGCAACCGGCCGTTGTTGTTGGAGCCGTGGGAGATGCCGGAGCCGCTGCTGCCCATCGCCGTCACCGCGCCCACCCGGGCAGACGAGGACGCCATGGCCAAGAACCTGGCGCGCCTGGTGGCCGCCGACCCGACGCTGCGGCTGGAGCGCAACGCCGAGACCCACCAGATCGTCCTGTGGTGCATGGGCGAATCGCACGCCGAGGTGGTGCTGGACCGGCTGCGCGCCGGAGGCACCCATGTGGACACCGAGCCGGTGCGCACCGCGATGCGGGAGACGTTCGTGTCCTCGGCCGACGGCCTGGGCCGTCACGTCAAGCAGTCGGGGGGCCATGGCCAGTACGGGATCTGCCACATCACGGTGGACCCGCTGCCGCAGGGCTCGGGCTTCGAGTTCGTCGACAAGATCGTCGGCGGGGCGATCCCCCACCAGTTCATCCAGAGCGTCGAGAAGGGCGTTCGGTCCCAAATGGAGCGGGGGCTGGTGTCGGGCTATCCGGTGATCGACATTCGGGTCACCCTGTACGACGGCAAGACCCACTCGGTGGACTCCTCCGACGCGGCGTTCCAGTCCGCGGGGTCGCTGGCGCTGCGCGAAGCGGCCGAATCCGGCGGCCTGACGCTGTTGGAGCCGATCGACGACGTGTCGATCACGGTGGCCGACGGCTACGTCGGCGCGGTGATGAGCGACCTGTCGTCGCGGCGCGGCCGGGTGCTGGGCACCGAGACCGATGACCGGGACCGCGCGGTGGTGCGCGCCGAGATCCCGGCCACCGAACTGGTGCGGTACGCCATCGAGCTGCGCGCCATGACCGCCGGATCGGGCAGCTTCACGCGCACGTTCGCGCGGTTCGAGTCCATGCCCAAACACCTGGTGGAGCAGGCCCGCAAGGAAGCCGCGGCGAACAGGTAGCGGGCGTCTGCCTACAGGTCGGTGACGCGCTCGTCGGCGATCCCGTCGCCATCGGAGTCGATGCGGACCTCGTCGATGACGCCGTCACCGTCCTTATCGATGCCGTGAATGTTGGCCTTGCCGTCCCCCGTGGTGTCCACAAGGTACGTCGTCGATCCGTCGGCGTTCTGCTCGACCTGGACGGTGTCGGGGCGGCCGTCGCCGTCGACGTCCATTTCGAAGGTCTTCTTCTCCGTCATCGAACCGTGCCTTTCGCGATTGGGGTGCAACGGGTTCAAGCGGCGACAATACGGCAAAGCCCCGCGCGGCTCAACCGCCGCGGCGCCTACGCCGCGGCGAGGCCGTTCCAGGTGTCGGCCAGCAGTTGCCGGGTGTCGCCCAGCAGCTGCGGCAGCACCCGGGTGCGCCCGATGATGGGCATGAAGTTGCTGTCGCCGCCCCAGCGCGGCACCACGTGCTGGTGCAGGTGCCCGGCGATCCCGGCCCCGGCCACCGCGCCCTGATTCATGCCGATGTTGAAGCCGTGGGCGCCGCTGGCCGCCCGGATCACCCGCATGGCGCGCCGCGTGAACGCCGCGATCTCGGCGACCTCTGCGTCGTCCACATCGGTGTAATCGGCGACGTGGCGGTAGGGGCAGACCATGAGGTGCCCGGGGCTGTAGGGATACAGGTTCAGGACGCAGAACACCAGCCCGCCGCGCGCCACGATCAGCCCGTCGGCGTCGTCGCGCTTGGGCATCTCGCAGAAGGGGCAGCCCTTCGGGTCGGAGGCGGGTCCGATGGGTTTGTTCTCGCCCTTGATGTACGCCATGCGGTGCGGGGTCCACAGCCGTTCCAGGCCGTCGGGCCCCGCGCCGTCCATCCGCTCGGGTTCGCTCACCCGGAGATCTTATTGCCGTGGCCGTGCCGGTAGAACTCGAGGTTCTCCGCGGGCAGCGGCGTGTTGCCGATGATCGCGTCGGCGGCCTTTTCGGCCAGCATCATGACGGGCGCGTAGATGTTGCCGTTGGTGATGTACGGCATCGCCGAGGCGTCGACCACCCGCAGGCCCCGCAGCCCGTGCACCCGAAGGGTTTCGGGATCGCACACGGCGTCGTCGCCGACGCCCATCTTGGCGGTGCACGACGGGTGCAGGGCGGTCTCGGCGTCGCGGGCCACCCAGTCGAGGATCTGCTCGTCGGTCTCCACCTCCGGCCCCGGCGACAGCTCGCCGCCGTCGAACTCGGCGAAGGCGGGCCGGCCGAGGATGTCGCGGGTGCGGCGCACCGCCTCGATCCACTCGCGACGGTCCTGCTCGGTGGACAGGTAGTTGAACAGGATGCCGGGCTTGGCCGCCGGGTCGGTGGAGTTGATCGTCACGCTGCCGCGCGCGTCGGAGTACATCGGACCGACGTGCACCTGGTAGCCGTGGCCGGTGGCCGGGGACGAGCCGTCGTAGCGGATCGCCAGCGGCAGGAAGTGATACATCAGGTTGGGGTACGCGACGTCCTCGTTGGACCGAATGAAGCCGCCGGCCTCGAAGTGGTTGCTGGCGCCCGGTCCCGAGCGCGCGAACAGCCATTGCGCGCCGATGAGGGGCCGCCGCCACATCGCCAGGTTCGGCGCCAGCGACACCGGCTGGGTGCAGCCGTGCTGGATGTAGACCTCCAGGTGGTCCTGCAGGTTGGCGCCGACGCCGGGCAGGTGATGCACCGGCTTGACGCCCACCGCCTCCAGGTCGGCGGCGTTGCCCACCCCGGACAGCTGCAGCAGCTGCGGGGTGTTGATGGCGCCGCCCGACAGGATGAACTCCCCGCCGCGCACGGTGCGGGTCCTGCCGCGGTGCGTCACGTCCAGGCCCACGGCGCGATCGCCGTCGAACAGCACCTTGTCGACCCGGGCGCCGGTGATCACCTTGAGGTTGGGGCGGTCCATCACCGGGTGCAGGTAGGCGCGCGCCGCCGACAGCCGACGTCCACGGTAGACATTGCGGTCGAAGGCGGCGAAGCCCTCCTGCCGGTAGGCGTTCACGTCCTCGGTCAGGGGGTACCCGGCCTGCTGGACGGCGTCGAAGAACGCGTCGAACAGCGGACCGGAGGCGGGGCCGCGCTCCAGCTTCAGCGGGCCCTTGTTGCCGCGGAACGGGTTGTCGGGGTCGGCGAGGCAGGTCTCCATGCGCTTGAAGTACGGCAGGCAGTGCGCGTAGTCCCAGCGCTCCATGCCCTCGTCGGCGCCCCAGCGCTCGTAGTCCAGCGGGTTGCCGCGCTGGAAGATCATCCCGTTGATGCTGCTGGAGCCGCCCAGCACCTTGCCGCGCGCGTGATAGACCTTGCGGCCGTTCATGTGCGGCTCGGGCACCGACTCGTATCGCCAGTCGTAGAACCGCGATCCGATCGGGAACGGCAGCGCGGCGGGCATGTGAACGAACACATCCCATAGTGGATCGTTGCGGCCGGCCTCCAGAACCAGGACCCGCGTCGAGGGGTCGGCGCTGAGCCGGTTGGCCAGCGCGCATCCCGCCGAGCCACCGCCGACGATGACGAAGTCGAACGCCATGTGAATCGCTCCTTTGCTCCCGTTGTTGTCGAACTCCCCCACATTGTGGTGCCCCGTCACCGAGATGACGGGGCACCACGACCGATACCGGCTAGGGCATCCAGGCCTTCCACTTGGACTCGTTGGCGTCCAGCCACTTCTTGGCGGCGTCCTCGGGGTCCATGTGCTTTTGCGAGATGTTGTACGAGACCTCGTTTTGGTCCTCGTTGGTCCACTTGAAGTTCTTGATCAACTTGTAAGCGTCCCCGCCGTTCTTGGCGAAGTCGCTGGACACGACCTTGTCGAGGTTCATCTCGGGGTAGTCGCACTTGACCTTGTCCTTGGCCGTCGGGCAGGCCTTGGTGTCGTCGGAGTACTTGGGCAGCTTCACCCGGGTCAGGTCCATCTTGGAGAACAGCCAGTGCGGGTCCCAGAAGTAGAACAGGACCGGCTTCTTCTCCTTCTCGGACGTCTCGGCCTGCTCGACGAGGGCGTTCTCGCTGCCGCCCACCACGACCTTGTAGTCGAGGTGGAGGTTCTTGATCAGCGCCTTTTCGTTGCTGACATAGGACTCGTCGCCGAACAGCAACTGTCCCTTGTCGCCGGACTCCGAGGTCTTGAGGTCCTTGGCG
This sequence comes from Stackebrandtia sp., assembly GCF_035643755.1. Classification (NCBI taxonomy): domain Bacteria; kingdom Bacillati; phylum Actinomycetota; class Actinomycetes; order Glycomycetales; family Glycomycetaceae; genus Stackebrandtia; species Stackebrandtia sp. Next base: position 8,849 of record NZ_DASQPW010000047.1, read on the forward strand.
TACTTGTTGAGGTTCTTCCAGTTGTCGATGCCGGGGTACTTCTTGACCATCCAGGTCGGGATGTACCAGCCGATCTTGCCGACGTTTCCGGTGTCACCGGCTACCTTGGCGACCTTCTTGTCGTCGATGTACTTCTTCTTGAGGTCGTCGTGGCCCCAGTTCTCGATGACGACGTCGACGGACTTGTCCTCGAAGCCCTGCCAGGCGACCTCCTCCTTGAGGTTCTTCTCGTTGACCTTGTAGTCGAGCTTGTTCTCCAGCAGGTACTTCAGCACCGCCTCATCGGCCTCGTAGCCGGTCCAGGCGTTGATCGCGAAGTCGACCGTCTTGCTGTCGCCGGCTCCGGCGCCGGACTTCGCTCCGGCGCAGGCGGAGGTGGTCAACATGACCCCCACGCCCAGCATGGCTATCAGCTTCGTGCGCATTCTCATGTGCTTGTCGCTTCCTTTCGATGCAGACCGGCACCTTGGGTGATCCGGTCGAGGGTGATTCCGAGTAGGACGATGGCGATGCCGGCGGCGACGCCCATGCCGAAGTTCTCGGGTTTGACGAATCCCGAGACGACGCCGTAGCCGAGGCCCTGCGCGCCGACCAGGCCGCCGACGACGACCATGGCCAGCACCATGACGATGCCCTGGTTGGCCGCCAGCATCAGTGAGCGCCGCGCCATGGGCATCTGGACCTTCCACAGCAGTTGGCGCCGGGTCGATCCCGCCGATCGGGCGGCCTCGACGACCGTGGGCGACACGCCCCGGATGCCGTCGGACACCAGGCGCACCACCGGCGGCGCGGCGTACACGATGGACGCGATGATCGCGGTGAACCGCGAGGGACCGAACAGCGCCAGCGCGGGAAGAAGATACACAAAGGACGGCATGGTCTGGGCGATGTCGAGTATCGGGCGCAGCACGGCCTCGAAGGTGTTGGAGCGTCCGGCGCCGATGCCCAGCGCGATGCCGACGACCATGGTGAGGATCGCGCCGATCAGCACGGTCACCAGGGTCTGCATGCCCAGCTGCCACAGGCCGAGCGCGGCCACGCCGCACATGCACACCAGGGTGGTGAGCGCGGCGCGCCAGCTGGCCAGCTGCCAGGCCAGGCCCACCAGCAGGGCCACCACCAGCCACCAGGGCACGCTGGTCAGGGTGTCCTGCAGGGGATTGAGCATGCCGTAGCTGACGGCGTTCTTCAGGGCGTTGGTCACGGGGAACCAGACGTCCTTGATCCAGTCGACGATGTCGTTGACGGGCTGCACCAGCGACACCTGCCAGGACTCGGCGAACTCGTCGGAGCGCGGCAGGGTCGCGGCGTAGGCCGCGCCCGCGGCGGTCAACACCAGCGCCCCGATCCACAGCGGCGCGCGGCGCGACGCCGGCACGTGTTTGTCGGTGCGCTTGGCGCGCCCGCGGGTGAAGCGGTCCATCAGCATCGCCACGATCACCACGGCGATGCCGGCCTGGAAGGCGGTGCCGACGTCGCTGTTGGACAGTCCCAGCACGATGTTCTTGCCGAGGCCGTCGGCGTTGATCAGCGCCGTGATGACCACCATGGACAGCGCCATCATGATCGTCTGGTTGACCGCCAGCGCCAGGGTGCGCCTGGCCAGCGGCAGCCGGACCTTCAACAGGTTCTGCCAGCGGGTGGCGCCCAGCGACTCCGAGGCCTCAACGGCGGTGGTCGGCACCTGGCGGATCGCCAGCGCCGCGATGCGCACCGCGACCGGGATCGCGTAGATCATCGTGGTGATGGTCGACGACGGGTTGCCGATGGAGAACACCAGCGCCATCGGCGCCAGGTAGGTGAAGGCGGGCATGATCTGCATGACGTCCAGCACCGGGGTGATGGCGGAGCGCACCCGCTCGCTGCGCCCGGCCCAGATGCCGAGCGGCAGGCCGATCACCAGCGACAGCAGGACCGCCGCGACGGTCAGCGCGACGGTGTCCATGCTCTCGGTCCACAGGTCGAGCACGCCCAGCAGGACGAAGCCGACCAGGCCCGTGACGGCCAGGCGCCAGCCGCCCAGCACCCAGCCGAAGCCGAACGCCGCGGCCAGCACGCCGGGCCAGCCCAGCGCCTCCAGCACCGACTGCAGGCCCTGCATCAGGTAACCGACGTCGTTGGAGATGTAGTTCAGGAAGAACACGAACAGCGGGTTGGAGTTGCGGTTGGTGTCGATCCAGTCCCGGATGTGGGCGAAGAACACCCACGACGCCGAGTTGCCGTGCTGCGGCAGCGTGGACATCTGGAACGCGACGAAACCGGCGACGCACACCACCACGGCGGCGGCCACCGCGAACGCCCAGCGCGGCGGGCGGCGGCGTTCGGACGGGTTGGCCGTCGCGGCGTCGGGTACGGCGGCGGTCGCTGTGCCGCTCACCGCTTGTCCCCCACCATCACCGACAGCACGTCGTTGTGGTTGACCACGCCGATGAGTTGTCCGTTGTCGACGACCCGCAGGGGCTTGTCGGCCGACAGGATGGCGGGCACCGCGTCCTTGATGATGGTGGAGGCGTCGAGTTCGGGACCGTCCGAGGTGGAGGCGTCGTCGTCGGGGCGGGCGATCGAGCGCAGCGACAACACGTCGGTCTTGGGGATGTCGGCGACGAAGTCGGCCACGTAGTCGTCGGCGGGCGCGCCCACCAGCTCCTCGGGCGTTCCCAATTGGACGATCTCGCCGGCGCGCATGATCGCGATCCGGTCGCCGAGCTTCAGCGCCTCCGACAGGTCGTGGGTGATGAAGACCATGGTCTTGCCCACCTCGCGGTGCAGCCGGATCACCTCGTCCTGCATGTCGCGCCGGATCAGCGGGTCCAGGGCCGAAAACGGCTCGTCGAACAGCATGATCTCGGGCTCCACGGCCAGGGCGCGGGCCAGGCCGACCCGCTGCTGCATGCCGCCCGAAAGCTGGTCCGGATATGACTGGTCGTAGCCGGACAGGCCCACCAGCTCGACCATCTCGGCGGCGCGCTCGCGGCGCTTGGCCGCGCCGATGCCCTGGATCTCCAGGCCGTAGGCGATGTTGTCGACCACGCGGCGGTGCGGCAGGAGCCCGAAGTGCTGAAACACCATGGACACCCGGTGGCGGCGCAGCTGTCGCAGCGCGGACTGGCTCATGCCGCGCACGCTCTCGCCGTCGATGCTCACCTCGCCGTCGGTGGGTTCGATGAGCCGGGTGAGGCAACGCACCAGTGTGGACTTTCCGGAACCGGAGAGGCCCATCACCACGAACATCTCGCCGGCGGCGACCTCGAAGCTGACATCGCGCACCGCCGCCACGCAGCCGGTGCGGCGCTTCAGCTCCGCCTGATCCAGCTGCGCGGTGTCGGTGCCGATGATCTTCGATGCCTTGGGGCCGAAGATCTTCCACAGGTTTCGGATTTCGATGGTGGCGGGTGAGGGATCGGCCACGGTTCCTCCAGGGGTGAGTGACGACCGGGTGCGGTGTCGCGGCGTCAGGGGCCGTGAGAACCGAACCACCCGGACGGTCGCGGGTCGATGTTGCGGTAAACGTGCTTGGCCTCGCGGTATTCGTTCAAACCGGACGGTCCCAGTTCGCGCCCGACACCGGAGTGCCCGAAGCCGCCCCATTCCGCCTGCGGCAGGTAGGGGTGGAAGTCGTTGATCCACACGGTGCCGTGCCGCAGCCGGGCGGCGAGCCGCTCGCCGAGGCCCGCGTCCCGGGTCCATACCCCGCCGGCCAGGCCGTACTCGGTGTCGTTGGCCAGCTCCACGGCCTCGTCCACCGTGGAGAACCGCTCGACGGTGAGGATCGGGCCGAAGGTCTCCTCGCGCACCACGGTCATGTCGCGGCGGCAGTCGGCGAAGATCGTCGGCAGGTAGTAGTAGCCGTCGGCCAGGGCGGGGTCGTCGGGGCGGGCGCCGCCGGTCAGCAGCCGAGCGCCCTCGTCCAGGGCCGTGGCGACGTAGCGCTCGATCTTGTCGCGCTGAGCCGACGACACCAGGGGGCCGACCTCGCTGGCGGCGTCGAGGCCGGGGCCGACCCGGATGGCGCGGGCCCGCTCGACCAACGCGTCCAGGAAGTCGTCGTGGATCTCGTCGGCCAGGATGAGGCGGGACCCCGCCGAGCACACCTGTCCGGAGTGGACGAAAGCGGCGTTGAGGGCGCCGTCCACGGCGGCATCGACGTCGGCGTCGGCGCACACCACGTTGGGGTTCTTGCCGCCGAGCTCCAGGGCGACCTTCTTGACGGTCGCGGCGGCCGCGGCCATGATGCCGCGCCCGGTGGCCAGGCCGCCGGTGAAGGACACCAGGTGGACCCGCGGCGAGGCGACCATCGCGGCGCCCACGGATGAGCCCGCGCCCAGCACCAGGTTGGCCACGCCCGCGGGCACCCCGGCCTCGGCCAGCAGCTCGAACAGGACGACGGTGGTCAGCGGCGTCAGCTCGCTGGGCTTCGCGACCAGGGTGTTGCCCGCCGCCAGCGCGGGCGCGATCTTCCACGCCATCTGCAGCAGCGGGTAGTTCCACGGCGCGATCAGCGCGCACACGCCCACGGGCTCGTAGACGACCTTGCTGAGCGCGCCCGGGTCGCCGGTGTCGACGATCCGCCCGGGGTCCTTGTCGGCCAGGTCGGCGTAGTAGCGGAACACGGCGGTGACGTCGTCGACGTCGATGGCGCCCTCGCGCAGCGTCTTGCCGGTGTCCTGGCTCTCCAGGCGGGCGATGCGGGCCTTGTCGCGTTGCAGCAGCTCGGCGACCCTGTCGAGGACGGCGCCGCGTCGGGCGGCGGTGGTGTCGCGCCAGGGCCCGGCGAAGGCGTCGGCGGCGGCGTCCACGGCGCGCGCCACGTCGGTGTCGTCAGCCTCGGCCACGGACACGATCACGCTGCCGTCGCTCGGGTCGATGACGTCCCGGGTGCGGCCGGTGGACGCTGGAGTCCAGGTGCCGTTGATGAAAAGCTGACTCACGATTCCTACGGACGGTAGACGACAGGGGCAGCGGCCGGGCGCGAATGCGCGCCGAGGGGCAGGCCGCGGTGGTGCATAGTGATCAATCGTAATAGACCTTGGCAGTCACAACGGGGACGGGCGTCCGATTGTCGACAATATGGTCGTCGTACACTGCGGCTTTTTCCCAGCTCGCGACCGTGCGTGACCGTCCACAAGCGCGAAAAAGGCGGGTTTCCCGCTCGAGCCGGGCTCGAGCGGGAAACCCGCCTGAATCGTCTTAGGCGGCCGACGGCCCGGTGTTGACGCGGGACTCCACGACCTCGGCCACGTGCGCGACGGCCTCGTCGAGCCCGACGCCGTTGCGCTGCGAGCCGTCCCGGTACCGGAAGGACACGGTCCCCGCCTCCTGGTCGGTGTCGCCCGCCAGCACCATGAACGGGACCTTCTGGAGCTGGGCGTTGCGGACCTTCTTCTGCATGCGGTCGTCGGAGGTGTCGACCTCGGCGCGGATGCCCCGGCCGCGCAGCCTCGCGACGAAGTCCTCCAGGTAGGTGACGTTCTCGTCGCGGATCGGGATGCCGACCGCCTGCACCGGCGCCAGCCACGCGGGGAAGGCCCCGGCGTAGTGCTCGGTGAGGACGCCCATGAACCGCTCGATGGAACCGAAAAGGGCGCGGTGGATCATGACCGGCTGCTTGCGGGTCCCGTCGGCGGCCGAATACTCCAGGCCGAAGCGCGCGGGCTGGTTGAAGTCCATCTGGATGGTCGACATCTGCCAGGTGCGGCCGATGGCGTCCCTGGCCTGAACCGAGATCTTCGGGCCGTAGAACGCGGCGCCGCCCGGGTCGGGAACCAGCTCCAGCCCCGAATCCTCGGCGACCCGGCGCAGCACCTCGGTGGCCTGCTTCCAGTCCTCGTCGGAGCCGATGAACTTGTCGGAATCGCCGCGAGTGGACAGTTCGAGATAGAAGTTGTCCAAGCCATAGTCCCGCAACAGTTCCAGGACGAACATCAGCAGACTCTTGAGCTCTTCGTCGCGCTGTTCCTCGGTGCAGTAGATGTGCGCGTCGTCCATGGTCAGGCCGCGCACCCGGGTCAGGCCGTGCACCACGCCCGACTTCTCGTAGCGATAGACCGCGCCGAACTCCGACAGCCGCAGCGGCAGTTCCCGATAGGAACGGCCCCGGGACTTGAAGATCAGGTTGTGCATCGGGCAGTTCATGCTCTTGAGGTAATAGTCGGCGCCCTCGAGATGGATCGGCGGAAACATGGAGTCCGCGTAGTACGGCAGGTGCCCCGAGGTCAGGAACAGGTTCTCCTTGGTGATGTGCGGGGTGTTGACCAGCTCGTACCCGGCGTCCTTCTGCCGCTGCCGCAGGTACGACTCCATCTCCTGGCGGATGATGCCGCCCTTGGGATGGAACACCGGCAGCCCCGAACCCAGCTCGTCGGGGAAGCTGAACAGGTCCAGCTGAGCGCCGAGCTTGCGGTGGTCGCGCTTGGCGGCCTCCTCCAGCAGGCGCAGGTGGTCCTTCTGGGCGTCCCTGGTGGGCCACGCGGTGCCGTACACCCGCTGCAGCTGCGGGTTCTTCTCCGAACCCATCCAGTACGCCGCGGCCGAGCGCATCAGCTTGAACGCGGGGATGTGCCTGGTGGTCGGCAGGTGCGGGCCGCGACACAGGTCGCCCCACACGCGCTCGCCGCTCTTGGCGTCCACGTTGTCGTAGATGGTCAGCTCGCCGCCGCCGACCTCCATCACCTCGTCGGCATCCACATCGGAATCGCCCTTGATGTCGACCAGCAGCAGCTTGAACGGCTCGTCCCGCAGCTCGGCCCTGGCCTCGTCCCGCGACGCGAACACCCGCCGCGAGAACCGCTGTCCCGACTTGATGATCTCCTGCATCCGCTTCTCGAGCTTCTTCAGGTCGTCGGGGTGGAACGGCTCCTCCACGTCGAAGTCGTAGTAGAAGCCGTCGCGGATGGGCGGTCCGATGCCGAGCTTGGCGTCGGCGAACAGATCCTGCACCGCCTGCGCCAACACGTGCGCGCACGAGTGTCGCAGCACGTTCAGCCCGTCGGGCGAATCGATCGCGACCGGCTCCACCTCGACCTGGTGAGCGGGCGCCCACGACAGGTCCCGCAGGTTGCCCTCGGCGTCACGCACCACGACGATCGCCCGGGGCCCGGTGGTCGGCAACCCCGCCTCGGCTACCGCATCCGCGCACGTAGTCCCGGCCGCAACGACGACGGGGTCGATCACGGGGGACTGGTACGGTGCGGACACGATGGCTCTCCTTTGTGAGCAGTGGATTATCGGCCGGTGTCTTCGGCGGCCGCGTGACCATCGTAGTCGTACCGTTTCGACCGGCTCCAGTCGATATTGCTCTCAGAAGATCTCGATGGCGCCCGGCGCCACGGGCCATCCGAACGCGGCGCCGGCGGCCATCACCGCGCCGGTGGTGTGTTCGATGACCTTTCCCGTGGGGACGAACTCGCCCGCCGAGCGGGCGCCCAGGTAGATGGCGGCGAGCTCGGCGACGGGGACGGTGACATCGGCGGGGGCCGTTGTGGGTTCGCAGCGGGCCTTGTCGGGGCCGCCGGTGAGGCGGAAGCGACCGTTGTTGGCGTCGATCAGGTCGTCGCGGACGTCGAGCACCAGGTCGACCGGGGCGGCGTAGCGGCGGAGCTCCAGCGCGCGGGGGACGTCGGTGACCCGCAGCCAGACGGTGTCGACGCGGCGAGTGGACAGCGCGCGGGTGTTGGAGACCAGCTGGAGGAGCGGGTCGTCGACGGTGGCGTGGCGGTAGGACAGCTTGCGGCACGGGTCCATGGACAGCAGCAGCCTCCACAGTGCCCGGTTGGCCGCGGGCTCGGGCGCCACCATCTCGATGACCTCGACCTCGCCGTTGGCGCCGACGTCGTCGAAGCCCATCCTGGTGCGCCAGATCGCGTAGCCGTCGAGGGCGCCGTCGGGGTCGGCGTGGACGAAGACGCGCAGGGCGGACGCGCCGTGGCGCTGCGCGGCGGGGTCCTCGAGTTCGGAGTCCCAGTGCATGGGCAGGCGGCCCGACACGCCGGGCCGGATCCGTTGGTAGCGCTGGAGGATCGGGGTGAGCAGCGGCGCGGCCGTGGCGGCGTCGATCTCGCGGACGGTGCCCGGTTCGGTGCCGGGCAGCACGCCCAGGCGCGGGAGCTCGGCGGCGACGGGCATCGCGTAGGCGGCCGCGGCGTAGCCGTAGCGCCCGTAGATGCCGGTGTCGGACGCCCACAGGGCCGCGAGCGCCTCGGGGACCTCGCGCAGTTGCCGCCGCATCAGCGCCGACAGCACGCCGCGGCGGCGGAAGTCCTGGCCGACCCCCACGCCGGTGACGTGGGCGACCGGGGCGACGGCGCCCGGCAGCGACATGTCGCGGGTGACCGCCTTGGCGGAACCGATCACCCGGCCGTCGGCCTCGGCGACCAGGGCGCGATCGGGCTCGAAGCGGCGGCGATTGAGCTCGCTGCCGACGAAGTCGAACAGCATCGCGCCGGTGAAGACCCTGGCGGTCGATTCCCACTCGTCGGGCGTGCAGGTTCGGATGGTGAATTCTGGCTGCGTCACGCGCACGATCCTCACACGCGTTGGTGTGCCCGGTCCAGAGAGATTCGCACAGTGAGTCGCGAATAACCAGGTCGACAGTGTCGGGGCCGATCGGTAGTTTTCCGACATGACTGTAGAGCGATCCGAACCGTCCATCACCGCGAACGAACGCGAGATGCTCGAAGGCTGGCTGGAGTACCACCGCGCCACGCTGCTGTTGAAGTGCGAGGGCGTGGCGCCCGAGCGGCTGTCCGAGCGCGCCGTCGGCCCCTCCAACCTGTCGCTGCTGGGCCTCGTGCGGCACATGGTCGAGGTCGAGCGGCACTGGTTCCTGGGCGTGATGCGCGGGCCGTGGCTCGACACCGGCGTCTACTGGACCGACGACGACCCCGACGGGGATTTCGACAATGTGGACGGCGCCGACACCGACGACGCCTTCGCCCAGTTCGACAAGGCCTGCCAGGACGCCCGCGCGGTCGCCGCCGATTACGACGACCTGGACGCCCTGTCGGTTCCCACGCCGAAGGGCAAGCAGTTCAACCTGCGCTGGATCTACACCCACATGATCGAGGAATACGCGCGCCACAATGGACACGCCGACCTGCTCCGCGAGTCCATCGACGGCACCACGGGCGACTAACGGCGACAGCGCGGGGAGCACCAGATCCACCACCGCCGCGGCGAAATCGTCCGTCGGGGTTTCCTGTCGCAGCACCACACGGGTCCACACCGCGCCGCGCGCGCGAAGATCTCCCGCTCCCGGCGCTGCCGATCGGCGAAGAACTCACGGGTCAGTGCCGCCAGTGCCGGGCGGTCCGCCGCGGCGGCGAACACGGCCGTGGCCAGCGACCGGGTTGACTCGTCGGTGAGCAACTGACGGATCCTGTCCACCAACGCGCACAGATCCCCCGCAGGCGCGAGTGGATCAGCGCGTCGGCCATCAGGGCGTCCTTATGAGCCGACTTCCCGTCGTCCTGCCGCACGGCCTGCGCGTCACCGGACGCGTGTGGGATCCCCAGGCGCGCGCCCTGGCCGCCGAACGTCCGGTGTCAGCCCCCGACCTCCCCGGCCACGGCACCCGCGCCGACCGGCCCTTCACCGCCGACGCGGTGGCCGACGTCGTCGCCGCCGAGATCGACTCCCTGAGCGGGCGGGCGCTGCTCGCCGGGATCTCGATGGGCGGCTACGCGAGCATCATCGCCGCCGCCCGATACCCCGAGCGCATCGCCGGACTGGTCCCGATCGGCTGCACCATGCTGCCCGCCGCCACCCGCACCCTCCCCTATCGAGCGTTGTCCCGACTGGGCGGACACGGCGGCGAGGGCGTACAGCGCTGGCTGTTTCGCCGCATGCTCGGCGAGGACGGCGCCAGGGCCATCATCTCGGGCGGCCTGTACACCACGGCGATCCCCGATGTGCTGCGCGTCCTGTCCCGCTTCGATCCGCTCGGCGCGCTCTCGTCCTATCCGGGGCGCGTACACCTGGTCAACGGCAGCCGCGATCACCTACGCGTCAACGAACGGCGGTTCCTGGCCGCCTGCCGCCGCGGCGCTTGACCAATCGATGGTCACGGGGCGGACGCCGCCATGGCCCGGGCCTGGTTGACCTGGTTGGTCACCATCGCCCCGGAGTTGGCCGGCATCTGGACCGAGTGGAACAACCCCTCGCCCGTCACGGACACCGAGACGAAGCCGGTGTACTTGGTTTCCTTCATCAACAAGAAGAGCAGACCCAGTAGACAGAACCAGACAAAGATGATCGTCAATATGATCGCGACCGTGGGAATCCCCGAGGTCGACTGGGTGGAGTCCGTCACCGTCCACGTGGTTCCCCTCAGGGGAAACCTCCCTTGCGGGACGATCACCTCGGACTGTGTGACGGCAATGTCGCCAATGGTCAGAACCACAGGCATCGCGGGCACCCCGGCATCGTAGGGCTGCTGGGGGTAAGCCGGCTGCGTAGCACCGTAGCCCGGCATTTGTGCGCCGTAACCGGGCTGCTGCGCACCGTAGCCCGGCTGCTGCGCGCCGTAACCGGGTTGTTGTGCGCCGTAGCCCGGCTGCTGTGAACCTTCGGGGTATCCGCCGCCGCCGGTCACCGGGTCGATGTTGTAGTTCGCCATGCGTTGAGGTTAGACGAATGTCACCAGGCCCGGCCAGCCTCACCCATACCTTTGGACAGTGCGGGCGCCTCAGCCCCGGCGCTTCCAGAACTCCTCGCCGGAGTCGTCCTCCCCTGTCTGATTTGTCGGTGTCGCGCCGCCCGATTCGAGGAGTTCCCGCAGCAGGGCGATGGTGTCGCGCCACAAGGTGTCCAGGGCCGCGCCGGTGGGCGGCGTGGGGCCGTCGCAGGAGCGGAAGGCCGGCAGCAGGTCCCGCAGGCGGGCCACGGCCGCGTCCCCGAACGCGGGGCCGGCCGCCAGCGCCTCGATGACCACCGACAGGCGGGTGGCCAGGTCGGACAGCGCGGCGCGGCGCTCGCGCGCCACGACGGCCGGGGCCTTGATCTGCATGGTGTGGACGTCGGGGTCGAGCAGCTGGAGCTCGGCGCGCAGCATGTCGCGCAGCTCGTCGTCCCCCATGGACGGTGGGCCGTCGTGTCGGCCGAAGACGGCGGGGGGACGGCCGTACATCGCCCGGGGCGGCGCGGACTTACCGGGCGTCATGGCGACGCGGGCGGTGGGTGCCCCCCCGAACGCCGGGGCCGACATCAGGGACATCGGCGCGCCGGCGGGCTGGCCCGCGGGTCCGCCCGGGGCGGGCGGTTCCCAGCCCTGGGGCATCTCGACGGGCTGGGTGATGCGGCGGGGCTCGCCGCCCTCGTTGACGACCCGGGCGTCGACCGCGATGAAGGCGGTGAACCGGGACAGCACGCGGTAGCGCAGTGAGGTGTCAACAATGGACTTCTCCAGCTCGGCCAGCTCGCCGCCGGAGGCCGCCGCGTAGCGGTCCTCGAGGTCGCGCAGGTGGGCGCGGGCCCAGGACGAGCGCACCGCGGTGTTGTCGGTGGCGATCGGCGCGGGCTCGACGCTCCATGGTGATCCGTCGGCGTCGGTGCCCGCCAGGGTGAAGGAGGGTCGGCCGGTCGCGCCCGAGTAGCGGCCGGAGACCACCAGCGGGGCCCCGGAGAACAGGTCGGGCATCCGTTGCGGCGCAAGGGTTTCGGGTTCGACGCTGGCGCCGTTCGCCGTCAGGGCGAGGTCGGTGACCACCGGGGCGACGATGCGGCGGTGGATGTGGGCGGTGGCCTCGTCGAGCCGGTCCTCGGACTCCACCAGCTCGCAGCGCCCCCGCCCGGTCAAGGCGAGCCGGTGCAGGAACCCGGCGTTGATCGCCTGGTCGATGCCGACCACGTGGACCCGGATGCCGCCGAGGCGGGGGGCCAGGGCGGCGAGGATCTGGTCCTCGTTACCCACCTGCCCGTCGGTGACCAGCACGATCACCCGGTCGCGGGTGCCCTCGGGCCTGGCCAGCAGGTCGACGGCGGCGGTCAGCGGCGTCAGGATGTCGGTGCCGCCCCTGGAGTCGGTGCGGGCCAGGTGTTCCACGGCCCGGTAGCGGTGGCGGTCGGTGGCGGCGGCCAGGCCCTCGCCCATGCCGTCGGGCGCGGTGATCTCGGTGTCGAAGCAGCGCACCGCGAAGCGGTCGGCGCCCGACAGCGAGTCGACGATGCGGCTGGCGGCGCGTCGGGCCGCCACCATCTTCCAGCCACGCATGCTGCCCGAGCGGTCCAGCAGCACCACGACGTCGCGGTCGCGGCGACCGCCGGTGGACCTTGGCGGCAGCGCGGTGAGCTGGAAGACGCCGGAGGTGGCGTCGGCGGCGTCGGGAGTGGTCACCAGGGACGGGGCCACGGAGTCGGTGTCGCCGTATGCGAAGCGCAGGATGAAGTCGCGGTTGACCCGCTCGCCGGCGCGGATGCGGACCCGGTGGGCTCCGCCGGGCCCGTCGTCGGTGGCCACGGCGTGCAGGCTGGACCGCACCGCGTCCAGGGCGAGACCGGCCGGGTCGATGTCGACCACGATGGACAGATCGATCGGGTTGGGGAACCCGGGCAGCAGCACCGGCGGGGTGATCCGGGAGGCGTCGGGGACCGCGTCGGTGTCGGGCGCGTGGCCTTCGCCGACGGGCTTCCTCCCCAATGCCTCGCCGGGGATATATCTTGGTGCCACCACCAGGGGAAGGCGCAGGGTGGCCTCGTCGTCCTCATAGGCCAGCGGGCCGACCAGGGTCAGGCTGACCACGGCCTCCTCCCCCGCCGCGATGTTGCCGACCCGCATGGTGAAGACGTCGGGGCGCTCGGCCTCGGCGATGGCGGCGCGTTTGCCCTGCCGGATGGCGGAGGCGTACTCCCTGCGCGCCTGGCCGCGCTCCCGCAGCTCGGCCACGACGGTCCGCCCGGCGACGGTCATCGTCATGTCGGAGACCGCGGCCCGGTCGGGCAGCGGAAAGATGTAGGTGGCCTCGATGGGTTCGGCGTGTGGATTGTGGAATGTCTGGGTGACGACCGTGCGGGCCGTCAGGCCGGTGACCTGGGTGTGGAGGTCGAGGGCGCGCAGCGGCAGGTTGCCGCGTTCGGTGCACAGCGCCCCGATGCCGTCGTCGGACGCGGTGGTGGGGGTGTCGGGAAGGTCGGTGACGCGCAGGTTCATGTTGACGCTCCTTGGTTGCTCAGACCGCGTGCTTCCAGGGCGCGCAGCAATGGCTGGGCCGCGGCCTCCACGGCCTCGACGTCGGCTTCGGTGGGTGCGTGCGGCGACTCGATCAGGACCGTGACCCCGCCGGGCAGCCGAATTCCGTAGGACAATGTGGACGAGACCGGCCGCTCGAGGCGCACCGCCGGGGTCTTCCAGAAGTTCGTGTCGACCTCGGCGGCGGCCGTCGGCGACGCCGCGCCGTCCATGATCGCGTCGGGGACACCGGCGACTTCGGACAGCTTGGCGTCCGAGGCCCCCGCCAGTTCGGCCTGGATCTCGGCCAGCGCCTTGCCCGCGGCCTGGCGGCGTTTCACCGCCACCACCTGGCGCAGGTGCCTCGGCCCGTACAGGGCGGTGCGCCCCCGAAACGCCGCGGGCTTGTCGAGCAGCCCGATGGTGGCGTACCAGCGGATCGACCGGACGTCGGGCACGCCGCGGACCCGGTTGTCGCCGGGACCGTCGTAGCCGACCGCCAACGCGGCGGCCACCCGCCGCGCCAGTTCCGCGATCGGCCACTGTGCCTGTGTGCCGTCCATGCCCCGAATATAACACTGTCATATGACAGTGTCGAATCCGCGGACCGTCACATGCAGGAACCGTGGGTCGGCTCGGCGTCGTCCTCGTCGATCCCGGCGATGCCCCCGAGCACCAGGTAGAAGTCGTCGCGCTGCTCGTCGGTGAAGCCCGACAGCGCCGCGCCGTCCACCTTCTCGCGCGCCTCCGCCATCTTCGAGCGCACCGCGGCGCCGGCCTCGGTGAGTTCGGGAATCCGGGCCCGGCGGTCGCCCGGATCCAGGGTGCGCACCACGAAACCCCCGCGCTCCAGGCGATCCAGCAG
>NZ_DASQPW010000048.1:0-5755 GCF_035643755.1 Stackebrandtia sp.
GTACGAGGCGGGGTTCGTGCCGAACTAGTCGTAGTGGACGGTGAGGGTGGTCCAGGCGCCCAGCTGGACGCGGTCGCCGTCCTTGAGCGGCACGGGGGCGTTGGGGGTGATGGGCTCGTCCGCGCCGTTGACGTAGGTGCCGTTGGAGGAGCCGACGTCGACCACGGACAGGCCCTCGGGGGTGGAGATCAGGGCGGCGTGGGCGTGGGAGACGCCCGAGTCCTCCGGCGCCGCCGACAGGTCGATGTCGGGGTCGATGCCGCGGCTGCGGGAGCGGCGGCCGATGAAGACCTGCTCGGCGTCCAGGGTGAAGGTGCGCGGGGGATAGACGGCGGGGAAGCGGAGGTTGGTGGCGTCGGGGCCGTCGTGGGAACGCATGCGGTCGAAGAAGACCCGGTCGGCCGAGGCGACCACCGTCCACTGGCGCGGGGGAGCCGGGGCCTCGGGCGGGGGCGGCGGGGGTTCGGGGGCACGGGACTGTTCGGGGATCTCGTCGGTGGAGTCGTCGATGTAGTCGGGGTGGGCGGGGTTGGGCTCGCCGCAGGCCTCGCAGTAGCGGCTGGTGCTCTGGAAGACGCCGCAGGCGCCGCAGCTCCACATGAGGTCGGCCGACGGGGACGGCGGGGCGGAGGCGGGCGCCGGGGGCGGGGCCAGGGTGGAGGTGGCGACGCGGCTGCCGCACTCCTCGCAGTACTCGATGCCGTCGTCGACTGCGTGCTGGTTGGGACATATGGGCATGTGTGGCCTCCCCGGGGCTAGGCGTCTGGCTGTTTGCGCACCGTCACGGTCTTGACGGACTCCACATCGGCCATCTCGAGGTCGACGGCGTTCACCTTCGGTTTCATGTGGACCGTGCCGGTGGCCGCGTCGACGTCCACCACCTTGGCCAGCAGCCGCGCGGTGCCCTCGTTGCCGACCTCCTTGGCCAATTCCACGGCACGCCCCAGTTTATCGGTGGCGGTCTCGTTGTCGCCGGACTTCGCCGCGGCGACGCCCTCCTGGATGGCGGCGGCCAGCTCCGCCTGGCCGGTGTGGTGCGCCACCCGGGGATTGATCTTTGTGGACAGCAGGGTGTCCCCGGTCCAGTGCGCGGTGATCATGCCGCGCGCCAACTCCTCGCCCCCCGAGACCAGGGTGACGCGGGCCGCCAGGCGGTCGTCGTTGGGCTGGATCGGCGGCACCGCGACGCTGACGTGGAACTCGCGGGTCTCCGCACCCCAGGTGCCGGTGGGGTAGTCGCCGGTCTTGCCGTCCAGCTCGGCGCGGCGGCCGGTGAGGTCGACCAGGTTCGGGCTCATCTGCTTGATGAAGCGGATCGTGTTGCGCGCCGGGGTGAACACCCGCAGGGTGACGTCGCCCAGGGTCTTGCGCATCGCCGAGCGGGTGAGCGCGGTGAACTGCTCCGCCCAGTGCTGCGCGTCGGGCAGGCCCATCGCGGTGCCCAGCAACTGATCGGCGATCAGCCGCATCTCGGCGCCCTGCCACTCCGAGCCGATGCCGCAGGAGTTGCACACGAAGTTGCCCGCGCAGTTCGTCAGCGCCGCCCGCAGCTCCTCCTCGGTCTCGTGCTGGTTGTGGCCGTCGCTGAGCAGGAGCCCGTATTTGACACCCGCGGGGGACGGCGCCAGGATCCGGTTGGCCACCTCCAGCCAGGTCCCCATGGCCGTGCCGCCCCCGGCCTGGAGGCGGTCCACCGCGCGCTTGGCGGCGCGCCGGGTCGCCTTGTCCGCGGCGACCGTGCCCTCGTGGGCGGGGAAGACCATCTGTCCGGTGAAGGAGCCCGCGATGATCGCGAAGCGATCGCCCTCGCGCAGCGCGTCGATGGCGGCCAGTGTGGCCCGCTTCGCCTCGGCGATCCGCGAGCCGATCATCGAGCCCGAGCAGTCCACCATGATCACCTGGACGAAGCCCGCCCCCGCGGCCGGCGCCTCGACGTTTCCGTCCCCCGTGGACTCCACGGTGACGATCGCGTCGACGACCGTGTCGCCCTCGCTCATGTACTCGTTGTGGTCGACCTCGATGCCGAAGCCGCCGTCGTCGCTCATGTCGGGCCCCCCGGGTACAGCCGCACCGTGGAGTCCTCGACGGCGGCCTCGGCGGCCACGGGCGGGAACTGGGCCACCGCGACGCTGATGTTGTCGCGGCCGCCGGCCACCCGGGCCCGCTCGGTGAGCGCGGCGGCGATGTGCACCGGCTCGCCCGCGGGCAGCGGGACCAGGTCCGAGGCATCATCCATATAGCACGACAGGCCGTCGCTGCACACGATGAGCCGCCCCGGGCCGTCCGGCACGTAGGTGTGGGTGTTGGGCCGAAGCTCCGGGGAGTCGGAGCCCAGCCACGCCAGAAGCGCCGTGGCGTAGGGGGTGTGGTACCGCTCGTCGTCCTCGGGGACGCCGTGGGCGGCCAGCCGGCCCACGTGCGAGTCGTCCACGGTGAGGCACTGGGCGTAGTCCCCGGACACCCAGTAGGCGCGGCTGTCGCCCACCCAGGTCACCTCGATCTCCTTGTCGTCCATCACCGCCGACACATAGGTGCAGCTGGGCGGGTTGTCCTCCAGGCCCTTGCCGGCCGCGGCGGCGGCCTTGGAGCCGGCGACGACGCCCGCGTGCGAGGCCACGGCCATGGAGTTCTTGGCCGCCAAGGAATCCAGGATCGCCGCCACGGCCGCCTCCGAGGCCGCCAGCGACGCGAGTTCGCCGAATGTGGACGACGAGACGCCGTCGCACACCACGATCACCGACACCCCGTCGTAGCGCCCGATGGCCAGCGCGTCCTGGTTGTAGTGGTGCCGCTTGCCGTAGTCGGTGGCCGCGCCCAAAAGCGTGAGGTCGAGCTCGGCGCGGTCGGCGGTGGGGTTCTGGCGGCGCCCGCAGCTTTGGCAGTAGCCGTGGGCGTCCAGGACGGTGCCGCCGCAGCCGGCGCACGCGGCGGTCTCGGCGGCCGACGACAGCCAGTGCCCGCGGGGTTGGGCGGGCGCGTCGAGGTCGGCGCCGCACGCCTCGCAGATCACGTGCGTGGGGTCGGCCGGCGCGTCACATACCGGGCAGCGCAGGGGATTCGTCTGGCTCATGTGATCGTCCACGGTCGGATCTTATTCGCTTCGTCGATGTATCTGACCCGGTCGGCGTGCGCCGAGGAGGTGCGGGCCAGCTCCCGGTAGGTGTACTCCAGGCCGAAACGCAGGCTCTTCTCGTCCAGCGCGTACTTCAGGATCGGCGGCTGCGGCGGCAGCGTGCCGTTGCTCACGCTTCGCAGACACGCCAACAGGATGCGGGCGGTCAACAGGTGGTGGTGATGCCCCGGCAGCTTCAGGTGCGACAGCCGCTCGGCGGCGTCGCGGACGCGGTCCATGCCCGGCGGCGCCGGATGGTCGGCCAGCCGCAGCCCTATCGCGGCGACCTGGGCGGCGTTGTACTGACTGGACGTTCCCGGAACCGCGTCCAAGACGGCGATCGACGGGTCGTGGTGCCCGTCGTGCGCCAGCAGCCGGGCCTGCCCGAACCCGGCGCTGACGTAGCGCCGATCGGTGGCCCAGATCCGGCTGTAGATGCCCAGCGCCTGCGAGGTGTCGCCGAGGATCTCGCACGCCGCGGCCAGGGCCAGCACCGGCGCGATCTCGCCGGGCAGGTGCCCGTACAGCCAGTCGAACTGCTCGCGGGCCGCGGCGGCGTCCCCGTTGAGCAGCGCGATCAGGCCGCGCCACCACGCGACCCGCCAGTCGTTGACGCCGGTGGCGGCGTACTCGTCGAGGTTCATCGACGCGGCCTTCAGGTTGCCGTAGGCGATGTTGGCGCGCACCCGCCGCATCCGCACCTCGGGGCTGTTCTCCGGGGCGTTCTTCAGCTCGTACAGGATGTCCATCGGGTCGGTGGCCGTCAGCGTGGCCAGGAATCCGGCGGACGGGTCGTCGCTGTCCACCAGCGGCAGCGGCAGCGCGGCGGTGATGTCGGCGCCCGTCAACGGCTCGAAGGCGCCGCTTTGGGCGTCCGGCGCGCCGAAGGTGCTCTGCTCGGGGGTGAACAGTCCCGAGGTGTGGCCGTGCGGGTAGCCCCGCTCCAGCGACAGCACCTCCTGGCGCACCCCCACCAGCTGGTCGCGAAACTCGTCGGCGGTGGAGAAGCGGTACGCCACATCGGGATGGGTCGCCCGGGCCAGCAGCCGGTAGAACGCGTCGTAGCGGGCGAACAGCGGCTCCGTGTGCGGCTCGGGCATCCGGTTGCGGTATTCGCCGGTGAAGCCGTGGAAGTCGAACGCCAGCACCGCCGCCGCCCGCGCCACCGTGTACAGGTCGGACGACACCGACGGGCCGTGGTTGATGATCTCGTCGTCGGTGACGGCGTAGCCCGGCGTGCCGAAGACCGCGGACTCCTCGTCGTCGAGCCGCCGCACCGCGCCCAGGTCGATCAGCTTCAGCCACGACTCCACGTGGATCACGTTGTCGGGCTTGAAATCGCAGAACAACAGGCCCTGCTGGTGCAGGTACCCCAGGGCCGGCAGGATCTCGGCGACATAGGTGAGCACCTGCGACAGCGGCAGAGGATTCGGGGTGCCCGCCTCGTCGAGGTTCTCCTTGCGCAGGTCCCGCAGCGACTTGCCCGGGACGTACTCCATGACGATGTAGCTCAGCGGCTCGTTGGTGCGCGGGTCGGGATGCCGCACGAAGTCGTAGATCTGGACGATGTTCGGGTGGTCCAGGGCGGCCAGGAAGCGGCGCTCGGCGATCGCCGAGTCGATGGCGTCGGGGTCGTTGGAGTCGATGAGGCCCTTCAACACGACCCAGCGCTCGGCCACGTCGTCGCCGATGTTCTTGTCGCGGGCCAGATAGATCCAGCCCAGCCCGCCGTGGGCCATGGCGCCGAGGATCTCGTAGCGCGCGGCCACCATGTCGCCGTGCTGCAGGCTGGGGACGAAGGAGAACCGGGTGCGGCAATGTGGACAAAAGCCCTGGACCCTCCCGGGCTTGCCGTCGGGACCGGTGCGCCCCACCGGTTTCTGGCACTTCCCGCAGCGCCGCTTGTTCTCCGGCACCTGCGGGTTCTGCAGCACCGCCTCGCTGGGGTTGCGGATCGGCACCGGCGGGATGTCCTTCATGCCGCCGCCCAGCCGCCCCCGGGTGCCGGTGAAGGGCTGGGTGCCGCTGGCCCGCGTCGACTGCGTCAGCGGTCCGCTGGTGGCCCCGGTGGGGGCCGAGACCGAGGCCGAGGCGACGGAGCCGGTGCCCGCGGTCGCCACGGTGGCCGGCGGCGCGGCGGCGGGCTGGGCCGCCCGGGAACCGCACTCGTCGCAGTACCCCTCGGGTCCGTAGCTGCCGGGGCACCCCGGCTGGGTGCACGGTGTCGCGGTCATCGCGCCGTTGCCTCCTGTCGAGCCGATATCGCTTGTTGGAAACGCCGCAGCGCGCTGGTGGCGGCGGGAAGGTCGCAGGGCGCGAGGCTCAGCAGCTCGCGGGTCTCCTCCAGCGCCGCGGCGACGTCGGAGTCCTCCACGGCGCCGATGCGGGCGGCCTTGCGGGTGTACGCGGCGAAGCGGCCGCGCAGTTCGGCGCGGCGTTCCACCAGGGCGTCGGCGGCCCGAATGTCGCGCTGGAGCGTTTGGGCGGCTTGGGAAGCGGCGTCCTCGGCCTGCCGCAGCCTTTCGGACAGTTCGCGCCAGTCGGACTCGGCGGCCAGCCGCGCGGCGTCGTCGAGCCGCCGCGTCAACGCCGCGGCGACCGTGTCCACCCGGGGCGGCCGCGGGTTGGCGATCTTGGCGCCGG
>NZ_DASQPW010000049.1:0-5234 GCF_035643755.1 Stackebrandtia sp.
GGCCCGCATCACCCCGGGCTGTGCGGGCCTGTACACCGACGAGCAGGCCGCCGCGTGGAAACGGGTGGTCGACTTCGTCCACGGCGACACCGAGGCCAGGATCGGCATCCAATTGGGACACTCGGGCCGCAAGGGCTCCACCAAGCTGATGTGGGACGGCATCGACGAGCCGCTGCCCCAGGGGAACTGGCCGATCGCGGCGCCCTCGGCGCTGCCCTATCGCGCCGACAGCCAGACCCCCCGCGAACTGTCCACTGCCGACCTCGCCGCGATTCGCGGGGAGTTCGCCGCCTCCGCCCGCCGCGCCCGCGACTGCGGATTCGACCTGCTCGAGCTGCACTGCGCGCACGGCTACCTGTTGTCCAGCTTCATCTCCCCGCTCACCAACCATCGCACCGACGCCTACGGCGGCGGCCTCGACAACCGCCTGCGCTTCCCGCTGGAGGTGTTGGAGTCCGTTCGCGCGCAATGGGACGGGCCGATGACGGTGCGGATCTCCGCCACCGACTGGCACGACGGCGGCGTCACCGGGCCGGAGTCCGTGGACATCGCCCGCGCCTTCGCCGCCGCCGGGGTCGACGCCATCGACGTGTCCACCGGCCAGGTGGTGTCCGACGAGCGCCCGGCCTACGGCCGCTCCTACCAGACCCCCTACGCCGACCGCATCCGTCACGCGCTGGCGGCCGAGTACCCGGACGTCGCGGTGATCGCGGTGGGGGCCATCTCCTCGGCCGACGACGTCAACTCCATCGTCCTGGCCGGGCGGGCGGACCTGTGCGCGCTGGGCCGCGTTCACCTCTACGATCCACACTGGACGCTACACGCGGCGGCCGATCAGGAATACCCGATGCCGTGGCCGAAACAGTTCGCCCCCGGTTCCCGCAAGCCACCCACGGGCCGCAAGGGCTAGATCGGCATTTGGTACGTGTCGTCGATGACGCCGGTGTGCCACAGCACCAGGACCGCGAAGATCACCAGCAGCACCGCGAAACCCGCGGTCTGGATCAGCGTGCGATGGTTGCGCGGCGCGTGCGCCAGCAAAGCCCCCAGCAGCGCCCCCGACACCAGCCCGCCGACGTGCGCCGTCCAGCTGATGCCCGACACCGTGAAGGTCAGCACCAGGTTCAACACCACGAGGACGTAGATCCCCGAGTTGTCGCGCCCCAGCTTGCGGTTGATCAACACCGCGCCGCCGAAGAGCCCGAAGATGCAGCCCGAGGCGCCCGCGCTGGCGGTCTGCACGCTCGCCGGGTCCAGGGCGAGCATGTAGGTCAGGACGCTGCCGCCCAGCCCGCTCACCAGGTACAGGGCGAGGTATCGGATCGGACCGAGATCCCGCTCCAGATAGCGCCCCAGCACCCACAGGATGTACATGTTGAAGCCGATGTGCAGGATCCCGTAGTGCAGGAACATCGAGGTGAACAGGCGGTAGTACTCGCCCGTCGCCACCCCGTACAGCGTCTGGTCCTGATGCGCGGCAAGCGGAATCAGCGCCCCGAACGAATGCAGCGGCGTCGGCGCCCCGCCGATCAGCACGTTGCCGATGTTCGACAGCGACAGGATCAGGCCGATGAGGAACACCCCGACGTTCACGCCCACCAGGATCTTGGTGACGATGCCCTCGGTGCCGCCGACCCCGCCCATCACGGTGCGGCCCCGCCGCACCGCGCGCTGGCCCTCCTTGACGCATTCGGGGCACTGGAACCCCACCGACGCCTGCGTCATGCAATCCGGGCAAATCGGTCGTTCGCAGCGCACACACGTCACGTACGTCTCTTTGCGCGGATGCCGGTAGCACACCGGCGGCGCCGGATTGTCGGTCATTAACGCGAAATCGTAACGCGCTCCAGGCGCACCTCGTCGACCGGACGATCGCCGCGGGCGGTCTGCACCGAGCCGATTGTGTCGATGACCTTCTGCGACTGCGGGTCGGCCACCTCGCCGAAGATGGTGTGCTTGCCGTTGAGGTGCGGCTGCTTGCCGTCGCCGGTGGTGATGAAGAACTGCGAGCCGTTGGTGCCGGGCCCGGCGTTGGCCATGGCCAGCAGGTACGGGCGGTTGAACTGCAGGTCCGGGTGGATCTCGTCGCCGAACTGGAAGCCGGGGCCGCCGCGGCCGGTGCCGGTCGGGTCGCCGCCCTGGATCATGAAGCCGTCGATGATGCGGTGGAACACGGTGCCGTCGTAATACGGCCCGCTGCCCGGCGCCCCCGTTTCGGGGTCCGTGTAGTCCTTGGTGCCCTCGGCCAGCCCGACAAAATTGGCCACGGTCTTGGGCGCGTGGTTGTCGAGCAGCTGAACGGTCACGTCACCCAGGTTGGTGTGCAAGGTAGCGGTAGTCATGCCGCCCATGGTGCCAGATGCCGCCCGCTCGACCGAAATCACCCGGGTCCGCGGACGGCATTTCGGCACATTTCCACCCCGGCGCGGGCAGTATGTGGTGGTACATCCGTTCATTGGGAGGTGAATGATCGTGAGCTTGTTGCGGCGAAAGTCGAAACATCGCGAGCAGGTCAAGGGAGAGCTCGCCAAGGGGATCGGCCACCTGAGGTCGGCCACGGCGTACGCCGCCGACGGGGCCCGGGAGCGTCTGACCCCGGCCCTGGACAGCGCCCTCGTCAGGGTCGGGCTGCGTAAGAAGCGCCGCCGCCGCTGGCCGTGGGTCGCGGGGTCGATCGTCGTGATCACCGCCGCCGCCGGCACCGCGGGCGTCATCATGATGCGCCGTTCCGCCGCCACCACGGCGGACGACGAACACCTCTTCGCCGAGGATTCACCCGCCGAGGACCTCAGCACCTATGAGGCACCCAAGGAGCAACCCGCCACCGAATCGCGCACCGAAATGGCCAGCGCCAGCGTCGACTGACCGGCTTGAAGCGCGGGTTGCGCAGTCGACGAACGGCACACAATTTCACATGAAGCCGGGTTCACCACGTTTCAGCGGTGAACCCGGTCTTTTCGTGCGGACACATAAAGGGCGCCGGGGGCACGCTCGCTGCGGGGGGGAGTCAGCGAGTGTGCCACCCGGCGCCACATGGGGGGGCGGGGGTAAAGCCTCCGTCGACGCTGTCACGCGTCGCATGTCTGTGATTCTGGTCCGTCAAGTGCACCCTTGCAAAGGTCTGACCGTGGCGGTTGTCCGCCATGTCGTATCTACGCCAAGATTCATATACTCACTAGTAGGTCGATGAATACATTGCGTGGCAACAGGTTACGGACTGATCACAATCTAGTGTCGGCTAACCGACAGTCCTCAATGGCCTGGGCCATGCGCCGCACGCCCTCGTCGATCCGCTCGGGACGGACCGCCGAATACGCCAGCCGCAGACTGTGGTGTCCGCCGTCGATGACGAAGTCGGTGCCCTTCACCACCTGGACGCCGCGCGCCGTGGCCGCCGGCAACAGCTTGTCCACCTCGACGTCCTCGCCGAGATCGACCCACAGGAAGTACCCGCCGTCGGGCACCACGCAGTGCGACTGCGGCAGGTGCTCGCGCAGCGCCGCCGCCAGCGTGTCGGCCCGCTCGGCCAGGGCGTGCTTCACGTTCTTGATCGACTCCTCCAGGGCGCCCGACAGCGCGAACTGGTAGATCGTCGCCTGGGCGAACATGTTGGGAGCGATGTAGGTGTTGGTGGCCTGCTTCGCGATCTTCGCGATCACGTCGGCCGGGCCCACCAGATAGCCCGTGCGCAGACCCGGGCACACCGTCTTGGAGAAGGACGACGCGAAGACCACCCGGTCGTCCGACTCCATCGACAGCATGGTCGGCAGGTTGTCGCCCCGGAAACGGATGTCCAGGTACGGGTCGTCCTCGAAGATCGTGAAGTCGTACTCGTCGGCCAGGGCGACCAGCCGCTGCCGCTTCTCCAGCGACAGCGTGACCCCCGCCGGGTTCTGGAAGTTCGGGATGATGTGCGCCAGCACCGGGCGCAGGCCGCGCTTCAGGGCGGCCTCGACCTCGTCGACGTTGAGGCCGTCGGCCTCCACCGTCACCGGGTGCAGGTCGCCGCGCCGATTGCGCAGCCCCAGCAGCGTCCGGTCGTAGGTGGGGCGCTCCACGATCACCGGGCTGTCCGGCTTCACGTACTGGTCAAACAGGAACGCGTCGGCCTGCATCGAGCCGTTGGTGACGATCACCTGATCGGTGTCCACGTCGTGTTTCGCGGCGATCCACTCGCGCAGCGGCGGGTAGCCCACCGAGGTGCCGTACCCGGCGATGCGCGCCGGGTCGTCCTCGAGGGCCTTGACTGCGGCGGCCTTCAGCCCGTCGATGTCGACGATGTCCAGGCTGGGCGCGCCGCGTGAGAAGGAGATGACATCTTCTGGTGGCATGTCGAAAATGGTAGAGGTCCCGGCCACGCCACCGGCACCCCAGTCATCCGACTGTGTGCTACGCGCCCAGCAACTCGCCCGCCACCTCGAGGAAACGGTCGTCCTGCTCCGGTGTGCCGAAGGACACCCGCACGCCCTCGCCCGGGAACGGCCGCACGATCACGCCGCGCGACTCGCAGTGCTTGGCGAAGGGGAGACTGGCGTCGCCGAGCGGCATCCACAGGAAGTTCGACTGGGTGTCGGGGACGTCGGGGACCAGGCGGCGCACCGCGGTCGTCATGCGTTCCCGCTCGGCGATCGTCAACGCGGCGCGGTGCTGCATCTCGGCGTCGGCCTCCAGGGCGGCCAGCGCGGCGGCCTGGGCGCAGGCGTTCGTCGAGAACGGGGTGACGATCTTGCGGACGGTGTCGGCCACCTCGGGCGAGCCGATCAGGTAACCGGCGCGCAGACCCGCCAGCCCCCACGCCTTGGAGAAGGTGCGCAGCACCACCACGTTGGGGCGGTCGCCGTACTCCTCGAGCGCGTCGGGCACGTCGGGGTCGGTGACGAATTCGCGGTACGCCTCGTCCACCACGATCAGCACGTCGGAGCCGATCGCGTCGACGAAACGGGTCAGCGAGGCACGGTCCACAGTGGTACCGGTCGGGTTGTTCGGGTTGCACACCACCACGATCCGGGTCCGCTCGGTGACGGCCGCCGCCATGGCGTCCAGGTCGTGACCGTGGTCGGCGTCATTGGGCACCCTGACGCTCGTGGCGCCCACCCCGGCCACCACGATCGGGTAGGCCTCGAAGGAACGCCAGGAGTACAGCACCTCGTCGCCCGGGGCGGCGGCCGCCTTCACCACGTGCTCGAACAGCGCCACCGAGCCGCAGCCCGTCGCCACCCGGTCGATGTCCACCT
>NZ_DASQPW010000050.1:0-34512 GCF_035643755.1 Stackebrandtia sp.
GCTGGCCGACGGCGGCGGACGCGGCGCCCACGCCGTGTGCTTGGTGCTGGCCGCCGTGGTGATGGTCGGCGCCGCGTTCGTGGGCGCGGTCGTGGCCCGCCGCAGGCGGCGCGCGGCCGAGGCGCCGCGGTGATCCACCGCGTCATGGTCGTCGGGTGCTCGGGGGCGGGAAAGTCCACGATCACCCGGGCACTGGGGGAGGCGTACGGGCTGCCCGCCGTGCACCTCGATCGGCACTTCTGGCGTCCTGGCTGGAGGGCATCGCCGCCCGGGGAGTGGGAGCGCACGCTGGCCGCGCTGGTGGCCGAGGACGAGTGGATCCACGACGGGAACTACGTGTCCACCATGGAGTGGAGGCTGCCGCGCGCCGACCTCGTGGTGTTCGTGGACACCTCGCGGGCGCGCTGCGTGTGGCGGGTGCTGAAGCGGCGGTTGCGCGGCAATCGCGTCCACGACATTCCCGGGTGCCCCGAGAGGATCGACCTACAGCACCTCGTCTATCTGTGGCGCTTTCCCAGGGACCACCGGGTGCGGGTGCTCGACGCGCTGTCCGCCCACCCGAACGTCGTGCGGCTGCGGACGCCGCGTCAGGTGCGGCGGTTCGTGGAGGCGTTGCCTACAACACCTTCCCGGGGTTGAGAATCCCCTGTGGATCGAGCGCGTCCTTGATGGCGCGCTGCACCCGCAGCCCCACCTCGCCCGCCTCGGCGGCCAGCCAGTCGCGCTTCAACAGCCCGATGCCGTGCTCGCCCGTGCAGGTGCCGCCCAGGTCGGCGGCGAGCCGCATGATGTCGTCGAAGGCCGCCCTTCCCGCCGCCACACTGGACGGATTGTCGGGGTCGACGATGATGTTGGGGTGCAGGTTGCCGTCGCCCGCGTGCGCGATCACGCCGATGGTGACGCCGTGGCGCTTCGACGCGGCGGCCACCCCGTCCAGGGCGTCGGCCAGGCGGGTGCGGGGGATCGCGAAGTCGTCGACGATCACCGTGCCGAGCTGCTCGACGGCGGGATACGCCAGGCGGCGGGCCGCCAGCAGCGCGTCGGCCTCGGCCGCGTCGGTGGCGCGGTACACCTCCGAGGCGCCCGCCTCCTCGCACAGCGAGGCGATCTCGTCCAGGTCGGCGGGGACGCCGCTGTCGCTGGCCGCCAACAGGAGGGCTGCGGCCTTGGTGTCCAGGCCCATCGGGCGGTAGTCCTCGATCGCGCGCAGGTGCACCTGGTCCAGCAGCTCCATCAGGCTCGGCACGACGCCCGCGGCGGTGATCGCCGTGACGGCCCGTCCCGCCGCCGCCGTGGACGGGAACACCGCGGCCAGCGTGAGGGCGTCGCGCGGGATCGGTTGCAGCCCAACGGTTATCTCGGTGATGATGCCCAGGGTGCCCTCGCTGCCGGTGAACAGGCGGGCCAGGTCGTAGCCGGCGACGCCCTTGGCGGTGCGGCGCCCGCAGCGCAGCACCTCGCCGTCGGCGAGCACCACCTCGAGCCCCAGGACGTACTCGCTGGTCACGCCGTACTTGACGCAGCACATGCCGCCCGCGTTGGTGGCGACGTTGCCGCCGATCGTGGACGACTCGAAGGAGCCGGGGTCGGGGGCGTACCGCAGGCCGTGCTCGGCGCTGGCCCGCGAGATGTCGGCGTTGACCACGCCGGGCTGCACCACGGCGAAGCGGTTCACGGGGTCGATCTCGATGACACGGTTCAGGGCCGCCGTCGACAGCAGCATGCACCCGTCCACGGCGTTGGCGGCGCCCGACAGCCCGGTGCGGGCGCCCTGCGGCACGATCGGCACGCCGTGCTCGGCGGCGATCCGCACCGCGGCGCTCACCCCGGCGGTATCGGCGGGGCGCACCAGCACCGTGGGCCGCCCCGCCTCACACAGCCCCGCCTCGTCGCGCGCGTGGGCGGACAGCACGTCGGGATCGGTGACCACGGCGCCGCTGCCCAGGGCCTGTCGGAGTTGTTCGAGCATGGCCGAATAGTGCCATATACAGCGGTGAATAAATCACTTGCTGGCTGTGGGGAACCACTCGCGGTCGCCGCTGCGTCGTATCGACATGACAAATACCGGCAAGCACCTCAGCAAGATCGCGGCGATCGCGCTCACCGGCGCGGTCGCGGTGGCCTCCATGACTGCCTGCAAGTCGAAGGACGACGCGGGCAGCGGCAGCTCGGGCGACGACTCGACGTCCTCCTCCTCGTCGTCGGGCGGCGACGACAACTCGGGCGGCGACTCCACGCCCTCCAAGGACCTGACGGTCACTCTCACCAAAAACGGCGGCTACCCCGGCATGCACCTGCGCCTGGACATCAAGGCCAACGGCAAATGGTCCTACTCCAAGAACAAGATGGTGCCGAAGACGGGCAAGCTGTCGGCCGACGACCAGAAGAAGCTCGCCGAACTGGCCAGCGACTCCAAGCTCGCCGACAGCAAGACCCCGAAGTCGGACAAGTCGTGCTCCGACATCCCCGTCTACAACCTGAAGGTCACGGGCGGCGACGACAAGGTCGACGTGTCGACGGGAACCTGCGGGGAGATGCCGACGAAGTCCTTCAAGGAGATCGTCAAGCTGCTCGGCGACTCCACGCCGATGTAGACGGCCACGACACGAAGGCTCGGGGCGACAGACGGGGGCGGGCGGTCGGCTGTGTCCCTCGGTCGGGGATGGTTCCCCGCCGAGGGACACAGCGACGACAGGCTCGTCAGCCGAGCAGCCTGGCGGCTTCCTCGGCCCAGTAGGTGGCGATGATGTTGGCGCCGGCGCGGTGGATTCCCGTGATGGTCTCGGCGATCATGCGTTCGCGGTCGATCCAGCCGTTGGCGGCGGCCGCCTCCACCATGGAGTATTCGCCCGAGACCTGGTAGGCCGCGACGGGGACGTTCACGTGGCGCGCGACCGCCGAGACGATGTCCAGGTAGGGCCCCGCGGGCTTGACCATCACGATGTCGGCGCCCTCGGCGACGTCCAGGTCGACCTCGCGCAGCGCCTCGCGGGCGTTGCCCGGGTCCTGTTGGTAGGTGCGGCGGTCGCCCTCGAGGGCGGATTCCACCGCGTTGCGGAAGGGGCCGAAGGCCGCCGAGGCGTACTTGGCCGCGTAGGCGAGCAGGCCCGTGTCGGCGAAGCCCGCGGCGTCCAGCTCGGCGCGGACCCGCCCGATCTGGCCGTCCATCATGCCGGAGGCGCCCAGGAAGTGGGCGCCCGCCTCGGCCTGGGCGCGGGCCATGTGGGCGTAGCGCTCCAGTGTGGAGTCGTTGTCGACCGTGCCGTCCTCGGCGAGCACTCCACAGTGGCCGTGGTCGGTGAACTCGTCGAGGCACAGGTCGGGGATCACCACCAGGGCGTCGCCGACCTCGCTGATCGTGTCGGCGATCGCGACGTTGAGGATGCCGCCCGGGTCGTGGGCCGCCGAGCCGATCGCGTCGCGCGCGGAGGGGATGCCGTACAGCATCACCCCGCCGATGCCCGAATGCGCCGCCGAGGCCACCGCCTTGCGCAGCGAGTCGCGGGTGTGTTGCACGACACCGGGCATCGACTCGATCGGACGCGGGGCGTCGAGCCCCTCACGGACGAACAGCGGCAGCACCAGCTGGCTGGGATGCACGTGGGTCTCGGACACCAGGCGACGAATCCCCTGGTTGGCGCGCAGCCGACGCGGGCGAACGGTCGGAAACTCCGAGGGAGAAACGAATCCCGTCATGACCGAAACCGTAGCGCGGTGGGGCCCTGAACCTTGGCCCCGCGGCGCTGTTTGACGGGGGCCTCGGACATCCGCTTGCGAAGGTCGACGGCGTAACCCGCCAGCGCTTCCACAAGGGACGGGACGTTGGCGTGGTCGGGCTGGGCGTCCACCCGCAGACCGAACTCGGTGGCGGTCTCGGCGGTGTGCGGGCCGATCACCGACACCACGGTGCGGGCGTGCGGCTTGCCCGCGATGCCGACCAGGTTGCGGACGGTGGACGACGAGGTGAAAAGCACCGCGTCGAAGCCGCCCGACTTGATGGCGTCGCGGATCTCGGCGGGCGGCGGCGAGGCGCGCACCGTGCGGTACGCGGTGACGTCGTCGACCTCCCAGCCGCGCTCCTGCAGACCCGCCGACAGCGCCTCGGTGGCGATGTCCGCGCGCGGCAACAGCACCCGACCCACGGGGTCGAGCACCGCGTCGTGCGGCGGGAAGGCATCCAGCAGGCCCTCGCCCGACTGCTGGGTGTCGGGCAGCAGCTCGGGTTCGATGCCGAAGGAGCGCACCTTGTCGGCGGTGGCGTTGCCCACGCAGGCGATCTTGATGCCGCCGAAGGCGCGGGCGTCCAGGCCGTGCTCGGCGAACTTCTCCCAGATCGCCTTGACCGCGTTGGCGGAGGTGAACACGATCCACGCGTAGCGGCCGTCCACCAGACCCTTGATGGCCCGCTCCATCTGGGCGGGGGTGCGCGGCGGCTCCACGGCGATGGTCGGTACCTCGCAGGGGATCGCGCCGTAGGAGCGCAGCAGGTCGCTCATCTCGCCCGCCTGCTCCTTGGTGCGGGGGATCAGCACCTTCCAGCCGTAGAGCGGCCGATTCTCCCACCAGCCCAGGCGAATCCGCTCGCCGACGCCCGCGCCCAGGGTGAGCACGACGCGGCCCGCGAAGCCCAGAGCGGCCTCCACGAAGGTGTCGATGGTGGACAGGGTGGTGAACTGGGTCTCGCCCGTGACGTCACCGGTGACCGCCACCGAGGTGGTGGCCTCCATCCCCGAGGTCAGCAGCGCGTCGCGCAGCCCCGCCAGGAACGTCACGTCGGAGGTGAGCACCAGGGTGCCGCGGGCCACGGCCTGCGCCAGCGCGGCGGGCTCCAGCCGGGACGGGTCGTCCACCTCGATGAGGGTGCGCAGGGTGCCCGGGGGCATGCCCGCGTAGCCCGACACCGCCGAGGCGTAGCTCACCGCGGGGATCACCTCGCAGAAGACCTCGGTGTCGCCGATCGTGGAGAACTCCGACTCCACCGTGGTGTTCGGGTACGGCTCGCCCGCGATCAGCCGCACCACCTGGCGCCCCTCGCGCGCGGCGGCGATCAGGTCCTTGACCAGCTCGCTCGACGTGGTGTCGTTGGCCGTGAAGACCGCGCTGTCGGCGGCGTGCTGCTGCGCGGCCTCCAGCATGGCGTGGCCGACGTTGGTGTCGTACACCACGAGGTCGGCGGCGGCGATGGCGTCGAGTGCCCGCTTCGTCAGCAGGCCGGGGTCGCCCGGGCCGGAGCCGACGAAGCGTACTCGGCCAGCAATGTTGTGGACACTGTTCATGCAAATCGCTCCATTGATACGTCAATAACTTTCGATATGGCATCCCGGCGACGAGATGCCCCAATTGCCCCCGCCCGGGGCGCAGCGGTGCTCGAGGTTACCGAACCTCGGCAGAAATGTCATATTCAAGTCCTATGTGGTCTTCAGTCCCGAGCGCCCGTCTCCCCCGGGGAGATCCGCAGCGCCTCGGCGGCGCCGTTGAAGGACGACAATTCGGGCGCGTCCAACGCGAACAGCTCGCGCAGGACCCGCGCGTAGTCCTCCCCGCCGGGCTCCGCCGCCATCTGCCGCACGCGCACGGTCGGCTGATGCAGCAGACGGTTCACCACCCGGTGCAGCGTGTGCGCCACCTCGGCCCGCTGGTCGTCCGACAGGTCGGGGGTGCGGCGCCGCAGCCGCGAAAGCTCGGCGTCCACCACCTCCTCGGCGCGGGTGCGCAGGGCCGCGACCGTCGGCGCGACGCCGGCGGCCCGCGCCTCGCCCGCGAAGGTCTCGACCTCCTCGACGAGGATCGCCTCGGCCAGCGCCAGGTACTGGTCGCCGCGGGTGGTGTCGCCCCGCTTCTTCAACGTCTCAATGTCGACCAGGGATACGCCCGGCAGACTCCCGACTTCGGGGGCCACGTCGCGCGGCACCGCCAGGTCGCAGATCAGGAGCTCCTGCGGCCGGTTCTCCAGCAGCGCGGCGTCGATCACCGGGCGGCTCGCCCCGGTGGCGGTGACGATCGCGTCCACCCCGCCGACGACCGAGCCGATCGCGTCCCACTCCACCACCTCGGCGTCGTGCCGCGCGGCCAGCCGATGCGCCCGCGCGGTGTCGCGGTTGGCGATCACGCAGTCGCCGCCGCGCCGCCGCACCGTCGCGGTCGACAGCGCGCCCATGGCGCCCGCGCCCACGATCAGCACCCGCGCGCCCGCGAAGTCCCGCCCCCGCAGGCGCTCGCCCAGGTCGAGCGCGGCGCTCACCACGCTCGGCGCGGCGTCGTCCACGTGGGCCTCGGAGTGCACCCGCTTGCCGACGCGCAGCGCCTGCTGCAGCAGCTCGTGCAGCAGGCGGGACGCCGAACCCAGCTCGCGGGCGGCGTCGTAGGCGGTGCGCAGCTGGCCGAGGATCTGGGACTCCCCGGCCACCAACGAATCCAGGCCCGAGGCCACGGAGAAGGCGTGCCGCACCGCCTGCGACTCGTGCCGCACGTACAGGTGCCCCGACAACTCGTCCAGCGCCATGCCCGCGCACTCCGCCAGCTGGCCCGCGATCGTCGCCAGTCCTCCGTGGAATCCGGTGACGGCGGCGTACACCTCGACGCGGTTGCAGGTCGACAGCACCACGGTCTCGCCGATGTACGGCTGCGCCAGCAGCCGCTTGGTCACGGCGGGGATGTCGGAGGTGCCGACCGCCAGCCGCTCCAGCACGTCGACCGGGGCGGTGCGGTGCGAGGCCCCGACCACCAGCAGGTTCATGCCGCCTCCCTCGGGTCGGCACCGCGGGACTTGCGGTGTTCGTGAAAGGACAGGATTTGCAGTTCCACGGCGAGATCCACCTTCCGAACGTCCACATTGTCAGGAACGTCCAGGACACGGGGTGCGAAGTTGAGGATGCTGGTCACCCCGGCCTTGACCAGCGAGTCCGCCACGGTCTGGGCCGCGACGGGCGGGGTGGCGATGACGGCGATCGAGATCCGCTCGGCCGTCACCACGATGGGAAGTTCGTCCAGGTGCCGCACCCGCAGGCCGCCGAGCTCCGTGCCGACGGTCTCGTCGGCGACGTCGAACAGCGCCGCGATCGCGAAGCCCCGGTTGGCGAATCCGGCGTAACCGGCCAGCGCCTGGCCCAGGTGACCCACGCCCACCAGCGCCACCGAGTGGTGCCGGGCCAAGCCCAGCACGTCGGATATCTGCTGGCGCAACACCTCCACGTCGTAGCCGACGCCGCGGATGCCGTAGGAGCCCAGCTGGGACAGGTCCTTGCGCAGCTTCGCCGAGTTCACCCCGGCCGCCGCGGCCAGCGCCTCGCTGGACACGGTGCGGTGACCGCCCTCGCCGAGGGTGTGCAGCGCGTGCAGGTACTCCGGCAGGCGCGCGACGGTGGCGTCCGGGATGTCCCGGGGGTCGGCCGCCGGGGCCGTTCGGGTGGCACGGTTGTCGCCGCTCCGCACTTGACGTGCCTTTCGAGAACCTTGGGCGCGGGGGGCCAACGCCACCCACAGATGGAGCGCGTACGGTACGCGCGCGATACAGCCTAGAGGCTTGTGAAGGTTCGCACAAATCGGCTACGCGGGGGTGTGTGCAGCGCCAATGCCCTGGGGAGGGGTTTCACCAAAGGATCTTCGACAAGATGTAGTACACGTCACCCCGCCCGGGCGATCCGCACCGCCTCGGCGAGCGAATCGGCCACCGGCGCCCCGGTGGCGCGCAGGTTCCGCGGGTCGCTGAAACCGCGCCCGTACAACACAATGGACGCGCCCGCCCGGTCGGCGGCCACGAAGTCGTCCACCGAGTCGCCGATCATGACGGCGTCGCCCGGCTCGACGCCCAGGGCGGCCAGGTGCGCCACCAGATAGGAGTACTTGGAGTCGCTCTCGTCGCGCACCCGCAGCCCGTCGATCCGGGAGAAGGACTCGGTCAGCCCGTGCTCCTGCACCAGCGGAACCAGCTCGCTGTGAAACCACATGGACAACAACGACTGGGTGCCGCCCCAGGTGGCGATCGCGTCGCGGGCGTCGGCGGTGAGCGGGCAGGAGCGCATCAGCGAGTGGTAGTGGTCGTGAAACGCCTTGTCCAGCAGGGAGAACTCGTCGGCGCTCAGCGGGCGCCCCACCAGCTCGCTGTAGAAGTCGATGATCGGGCGGCGGAAACGGCGGCGGTGGACGTCGGGTTGAAGGATCTCGCCGTCCACTGTGCGCATCGCGACGTTGGTGGCCTCGACGATCACCGAGAAGTCGTCGAGCAGCGTCCCGTTCCAGTCCCACACCAGGTGTTTCGACATCGACATGCCACGAGGGTACGGGCGGGCTCAGACAACGCCAAGATCGCGCAGCAGCCGTTTTTCGTCCACCGTCCAGTAGCCGTGTTCGACGCCGTCCAACAGCACCACCGGAAGCCGGTCGCCGTACTCGCGGGCCAGGTGCTCGTCGTCGGCGACATCTGTTTCGTCCCAGGCCACCCCGGCGTGTTGCGCCACGCGGGCCATCGCGGCGCGGGCGTCGGCGCACAGATGACAGTGCTTCGTGGTGAGCAATCGCAGCCGGGGCATGAAACCTCGATTCCGGGGAAAACGGCCCTGACCTGCTTACGTATCAAGGAGGTCAGCGGTTCGTGCGCCGATCGGCAACCGAATCGGCGATCTCTTTGGAGTGACTGTAACGGACATGTCGCACAGCCGGTCCGTTTGGAGCGTCCCCTGTTGGAGACACAATCTTCGGACCGAGTAATCAAGTCCACACGTTTCGGTGGTTTGGCCCTTATCATCATCCGGGTCGGTTGCCCCCGAAGACCTTGGGAACCGACAACCCCTCACCCGAGGAGGCCCTAAGTGCCCGGTACCGTACCGGTGGTCACCGCAGCAGGAACCGTCACGCCGCAGATGCGCGCCGCAAGAGACGCGTTGCGGGGCGGGCTATCGAGCCTGCGCGAGATGCTGACCGTCGACCTGTCTCCGACCAGAGTCGACACTTCGAAGTCCGAGGCGTCCACCAAGGACGCCACGGCGGAGACGGCCGCCGAAAGCCCGGCCGTCACACAGGGCGGGCCGTCCCGCGGCCCGTCGACCGCGGATGGCTGCGGTAACGAGGCGGGAACCCCGGAGGTCCGGCAGCTGGTCGCCCGCGCCCAAGCCGGCGACGTCGAGGCCTTCGGTCGCATCTACGACCGGTACAACGAGACCGTCTACCGCTACATCTATTTCAGGGTCGGCAACAAGCAGGTCGCCGAGGACCTCACGTCCGAGACGTTCCTGCGGGCGCTGCGCCGCATCGCCACGTTCACCTGGCAGGGGCGCGACTTCGGCGCCTGGTTGGTGACCATCGCGCGCAACCTGGTGGCCGACCACTTCAAGTCGGGGCGCTACCGGCTGGAGATGTCCACCGCCGAGGTGCTCGACATCGACCGCGAGGAGCGCGCGCCCGA
Source organism: Stackebrandtia sp. (assembly GCF_035643755.1). Lineage (NCBI taxonomy): Bacteria > Bacillati > Actinomycetota > Actinomycetes > Glycomycetales > Glycomycetaceae > Stackebrandtia > Stackebrandtia sp. The sequence continues at coordinate 9,401 of NZ_DASQPW010000050.1, forward strand.
GGGCAATCCCGAGGCGACCGTCTGCGACAAGCTGACCAACGCGACGCTGCTGCGCGCCGTGCGGGAACTCAACCCCGACCAGCAGGAGTGCATCGTGTTGCGCTTCCTCCAGGGGTATTCGGTCGCCGAGACCGCCCGCGCCATGCGCAAGAACGAGGGCGCCATCAAGGCGCTGCAATATCGGGCGGTGCGCACCCTCGCGCGACTGCTGCCCGAGGGATTCTCCCGATGACCCTGTCGTATTTGCGACAGAATCTGGCGTTTTCGGGTGCGTTCAAGACATTCTTGCGCGTAAATATCGGCCCGACTGGCGGCAAGACCGTAACCTCTGCCCACGTCCAAGCGTTGGAAGGGTTGCAACAGTCGGCACCGCGCGAGGAGAGGGGGTGCACGACATGATCGGCAATCCGATCGAGAAGCGCCGGGCGGAACGATTTTCCGAACTTCTCGAAGCAGCGCGCCAGCATTCACGCGAGATCGGTCCGCGCAGCCACAAACGATCCACCGTCGACGAGGATCTCTCGTCCATGGTGGAGCTGGGTCGCGCCCTCGACAGGACCGCCGTCGCCGCCCACCCCGACGCGGCGCCCGACCCGGGCTTCCAGGCCGACCTGCGGCAACGGCTGCTGGCCGTCGCCGCCACCCAGGGCGTGGGCGTCGAGCGGATCGACGACGAGGAGGACCCGGCCGAGGGTCGCCACCGCCCGCCCGCCGGACGCCGCCGCATGGTCGTGGCGGGCATCCTGGCGGCCGGCGTGCTCGGCATGTCCGGCGTGTCGACCGCTAGCGGCGACGCCGTCCCCGGCGACACCCTGTACCCGGTGAAGCGCTCCACCGAGCGCGCGCAGCTGGCGCTGGCGGGCTCCGAGGTGAACCGCGCCCAGCTGTACTTCGAGTTCGCCCGCACCCGGCTCACCGAGGCCAAGCAGGTCGTCGACGACCCCGCCGCCCTGGAATCGGCGCTGTCCGACATGGACACCCAGTTCCTCGAGGGCATGAAGGCCATGACGATCACGGCCGCCCAGCGCTCCGACGCCCACGTGCTCGACACGGTCGACGACTTCCTGGACCACCAGTCGCCCGGCGTCAATCACCTGCTGTCGCGGGTGCCGCAGGCGTCCAAGAGCTACGTCAACGATTCGCTGACCCTGCTCAGCTCGGCCGCCACGCGCACCGAGGAGTTGCGCGGCGCGATTCTGTGCAAGGCGAAGTCCGACATGGACGGCGACGAGCTGGGCCCGCTGCCCGGCGACTGCCCCGCGCCCTCCTCCGGCGGCGCCGGCGCCGCCGCGGGCGGCTCGCACGCCTCGGGCGGCACCGAGTCCGGCCGAGACACGCCGTCGCCCGCCCCGTCGGGCTCGAAGGCCACGCCCGCGCCCGGCGACACCCCGAGCGACACGCCCGGTGCCTCCGCCCCGAGCGACACGCCGTCGTCCAGCAAGGGAGACGAGGGCGGCCTGCTCAGCGACATCGGCGACACCCTCAACAAGATCTTTGGTGGGTGAGCGAAAGGGCCGCCCCACGAGGGGACGGCCCTGACTTCCTTATCGGCTACGGCTTCGGGAGCGTGCAGCCGGGCAGGTCGGTGTTGACGACGTTTCCGGCGTCCACGCACGCGGGGATGATGTAGGTCTCCTCCGCGTAGTTCGTGCCCTTGTGGACGGTGGTGTTGCCGTTCTCGTCCACCTCACACGGGTTGTTCAGCGTGCACTGCTCGCCGTCCTCGTTGCCGGTGTTGTTGATCGCCACCAGCTGCCCCGAGTCGTCGCTGATCACCGGGGAACCCGAGGTGCCGCCCTTGGTCTCGCACTCGGGGGTGTAGCGCACCGAGTCCTTCCAGACCCAGTCCGCCTCGTGCAGCTCGTGCACGAAACCGTCGATGCTGCAGGAGTACTTCTCCTTCCAGTACCCCGACACCACCGTGATGGCCGCGCCCTGGGTCGGGTGGTCGGCCGAGACCTTCAGCGCGTCGATCGAGTACTTGTCCTTGATCTCGGCGTAGGTCTGGGTGAGCTGGTAGATCGACACGTCGGTGTCGGTCATGGTGGCGTAGGCGATCTTGCTGGCCGTCAGGGTTCCGGCGCTGTCGCCGGAGTCGTTGAGCAGATCGAAGGTGCGGTCGGACGGCTTGTCGGTGATCACCTCGCCGGGACCGGGCATCCCGTCCTCCAGGCAGTGCCCGTTGGACATGACCAGCGCGGGGTCGGAGTCCTTCGAGTTCGGCATCGCCACCAGCGACCCGGAACAGTTGCTCAGGGCGACGGTTCCGGCGAAGCTCGGCGTGGCCTTGGTGTGGTGGTGCGCGCTGTGGGAGTAGGTGATGGAGCCGTGGTCGGTGGTGGCCGCGGATGCCGAGGCAGCCGTCGCCGTCAGGGCCACCGCCGCCGTGAACGCGAGTGCCGAGATCGCGCTCAATCGACGGATGGTGCGCCTGCGTGACGTCGGGCGATCCGCGTCAGTGGTTAGCCGCATATGGGGACCTCATTTCAGTTGTTTGCCCGACAGTAATGCCGGACGCGCCGCTAGCGGCGGCGACATGCCCGAATCTATCGTGATAAGTGTCGATTAATCAATGAGTCGATTCCTGGGAGCTGGCACGGATCTCGTCGATGGCGGCCAGGGCCGCGGCGATGGTCGGGTGCTCGCGGCTGCCCCGCCGGGTGCAGCTCAGGAAGTGCCGGTACGGGGTGTGGGGCCCGGCGATCGGGATGCGCGACAGCGCCAGGTGGGGCGGCAGCTCGGCCAGCCGGGGGACCAGGGCGATGCCCAGGTTGTGCGCCACCAGGTTCGCCACCACCGACCACTCGCTGGCCTGGTGCTGGATGGACGGGGTGAATCCGGCGTTGCTGCACGCCGCCAGCACGTGTTGCCGCGAGGTGCTGCCGGGCAGGCCCAGCACCCAGGGCTCGCGGGCGGTGTCGGTCAGCAGCACCACGTCCCGGTCGGCCAGCGGGTGGTCGGCCGAGACCACCAGGTCGAAGGGGTCGTCGAACAGCGGCTGCTGGTCGAAGCGGATGTCGTCCAGCGGCGGCGACTCGAAATTCGCCTCCACAACGGCCAGATCGGCGTCCCCGGAGAACAGCAGATCGAAACAGGTGCTCGCCTCCGCCTCGCGCAGTCTCACGTCGATGGCCGGATACCGGGCATGCAATAGTTCAGCTGTGGCGGCCAATAGTGTCGCAATTGCTGTAGCAAAACCGCACAATCGGAGATCGCCGCCCGGCTCGGTGCCGGTGGCGTGCAGCTCCGTCTCGGCGCGGCGCCACCGCGCCTCGATGGCGTCGGCGTGGGACAGCAGAACGTGGGCCGCCGAAGTGAGGCGTACGTTACGTCCGTGGGGTTCCAGCAGTGTGACGCCCAACTCCTTGGCGAGCTGCCGGATCTGTTGGGAGGCGGCCGAGGGGGACAGGTGCAGGGACTTGGCGGCGGCGGTAACGGTGCCGTAGTGGGACACCGCGCGCAACACGTGGAGTCGGCGTAGGTCAATCATGAAGCCTCAGCTTAACAGTCATGTTCAAAAATAAATGTTAGACCTTTAGCGTAATCGGGTGCATCCTTGTCGCGTACCCCGGCGTGTTCTTAGCGTTCGGATCTTCTCCATTCCCGAAAGGAAGTGCCATGACAACCCTGTGCCCGCACTGCGGCTGGCCCGACGCGGAGGCTTACCAGGTCATCTCCCGCCGGCTCACGCGCGACAGCTCCACGCTGTCCTGGGTGCGGTGTGCGTGCGGATCACTGCAAATGCGGCAGCAGCCGCGCGGTGGCGACCTGAGCGTCCTCACCCGGGGCAAGCCCACCGCCGACATGACGGGACTGAGCAATGGCCAGCCGGAGCTGCCTTCTCACTAGCGTTACCAGCAAGCCGATGCCGCGTCCGTAGCCGACGCGGCATCGTTGTGTGTGGGGAATGTTGCGGTGCGCGGGGTGGGTGCTTGTCCGGAAACCGGGCATGTTCTAAGGTATGGCTAACCTGACTTAGGTTGGGCTAAGACACAACACATCCGTACCCCGTTTCCAAAGGCGCACACATGTTCGCGACGTTCCTCATCGGCCTGCGCGAGGGCCTCGAAGTCACGCTCGTCGTGAGCATCCTCGTGGCATTCCTGGTCAAGAGCGGACGCAAGCGCTACCTGTGGCACGTGTGGGGCGGGGTCGCGGTGGCCGTGGCGCTGTCGGTCGGCGCCTGGGCCGTCCAGACCTACGGCACCCAGGAACTCACCCCGCAGGGGCAGGAGGCGTTCGAGGCCGCCGCCTCCGTGATCGCGGTCGTATTCGTCACCATCATGATCTTCTGGATGCGCACCGCCGCCCGCCGGATCGGCAAACAGTTGCGCGCCAAGCTGGAGGACGCCATCAACGTCGGCCCGCTCGCGGTCGTCGTCATGGCCTTCCTCGTCGTGGTGCGCGAAGGACTCGAGACCTCCGTCCTGCTGTACTCCACCGCCCAGGCCACCGGCGGGGGCACCGGCGCGATGCTCACCGCGCTGGCCGGCGTCGCGGTGGCCGTGGCCATCGGCTTCGGCCTCTACTACGGGGCCGTGTCCATCAACCTCGGCACGTTCTTCCGCTGGACCGGCATCCTGCTGATCCTGGTCGCCGCGGGGATCTTCAAGTACGCCGTGCACGCCGCCCAGGAGGCCAACGTGCTGGGCGGCCTCAACCACTTCGCCTTCGACGCCAGCGGTTGGTACGACATCAACACCTGGTACGGGCGGCTGCTGGAGGGGATGTTCAACCTCACCCCGACCCCGACGGTCCTGGAGACCATCGCCTGGGCCGTCTACCTGGTGCCGGTGCTGACGATCTTCCTGTGGCCCGCCAAGCCCAAGGCGGCCAAGCCCGCCGTGACGTCCGAGAAATCCACCCCCGCGTCCGAGGCGAGCGCCCCGGCCGTTGAGTCCTCATAGGAGAGTAATGCGCAAGCCCGTCCTCGTCGGTACCGCGGCGTTGGCCATCCTGGCGATGGCCGCCTGCACCGAGAAGCCCGGCGACACCGCCTCCGGCGGCCCGATCGCGGTGAAGGCGACCGACGACTCCTGTGAGGTGTCCGCGACCAAGACCAAGGCCGGAACCGTGACCTTCAAGGTGTCCAACAAGGGCACCAAGGTCACCGAGTTCTACGTCTACGGCAAGGGCGACCGGGTGATGAGCGAGGTGGAGAACATCACGCCCGGCCTGACGCGCAAGCTCATCGTCGAGCTGCCCGCGGGCAAGTACCAGACCGCCTGCAAGCCCGGCATGGTCGGCGACGGCATCCGCGGAAAGTTCACCGTCACCGGCAAGTCCGAGAAACTCGACGCCGACGCCAACGTCAAGCAGGCCGTGAAGGACTACGAGAAGTACGTCTCCCAGCAGGCCGACTCCCTGGTGACCAAGACCAAGGAGTTCACCGACGCCGTCAAGGCCAAGAAGATCGACAAGGCCAAGGAGCTGTTCCCGGTGGCGCGCACCTACTGGGAGCGCATCGAGCCGGTGGCCGAGAAGTTCGGCGACCTCGACCCGAAGCTGGACGGCCGCGCCGACGACCACCCCAAGCGCGAGAAGGACCCGCAGTTCACCGGCTTCCACAGGCTGGAGTACGACCTGTGGAAGAAGAAGGACCTGTCGGACTCCGCCAAGTACGCCAAGCAGCTCAACGACGGCGTCCAGGAGGTCGCCAAGCGCGCCAAGAGCGAGAAGGTCGCGCCGCTCGACCTGGCCAACGGCGCCAAGGGCCTGCTGGACGAGGTCGCCACGATGAAGATCACCGGCGAGGAGGACCGCTACTCGCACACCGACCTGTGGGACTTCGCGGCCAACCTCGAGGGCTCCCAGGCCGCCATCGCGGCGCTGCGCCCGGTGATCGACGACCGGGACCCCAAGCTGGGCAAGCAGCTGGACGACCTGTTCTCCAAGGCCAAGAAGGAACTCGCCAAGTACGCCGAGGGCGACGGCTACCGCGGCTGGGACAAGCTGTCGAAGGACGACCTGAAGAAGCTGTCCGACGCGATCAACGCCCTGGGCGAACCGGTGAGTAAGGTCGCCGGGTTGGTTTCCAAGGGCAAGTAGGGGAGTAGTTGACGATGGAGCGACGCCAGGTCTTCGCGCTCGGGGCGGCCGGTGCCGCCGCCGCGGGCGCGGGCTTCGCGGCCGGGGCCACCATGGCCAGCCCCGCCGAGGCCCACGACCACGACGCGGCCAAGCCCGTGGGGTTCCACGGCGAGCACCAGGCGGGCATCACCACGCCCGCGCAGGACCGGCTGCACTTCGCCGCCTTCGACGTCACCACCGACAGCCGCGATGAGCTCATCGACCTGTTGAAGCAGTGGACGAAGGCGGCGAGCCGGATGTGCTCGGGCGACTACGCCGGACCCGGCGGAGCCGTCAGCGCCAACGTCGACCTGCCGCCGGACGACACCGGCGAGGCCCAGGGGCTGCCGGCCTCGGGCCTGACCGTGACCGTCGGCTTCGGCCCCTCGCTGTTTCGCGACAAGCACGGCGCCGACCGCTTCGGCATCGCCAAGCACCGCCCGAAGCTGCTGGAGGACCTGCCGGGCTTCGCCGGCGACGACATCGACGAGTCCATTTCGCACGGTGACCTGTGCGTGCAGGCGTGCGCCAACGACCCGCAGGTGGCGGTGCACGCCGTGCGCAACCTGGCGCGCATCGGCTTCGGCAAGGTCAGCATGCGCTGGTCGCAGCTTGGTTTCGGGCGCACCGCGTCCACCTCGGCCAGCCAGACCACGCCCCGCAATCTGTTGGGGTTCAAGGACGGCACCCACAACCTGAAGTCCGAGGACTCCGGGGACGTGAAGAAATACCTGTGGATCGCCGACGGCGACGGGCCCGGCTGGCTCATCGGCGGGTCCTATGTGGTGACTCGAAAGATCCGCATGATGATCGAGCCCTGGGACCGCACCATGCTGTCGGAGCAGGAGCAGATCTTCGGCCGCGACAAGTCCGAGGGCGCGCCGCTGACCGGCACCAAGGAGTTCGACGCCCCCGACTTCACGGCCAAGGACTCCTCCGGCCAGCCCGCGATCGCCGCGAACTCCCACGTCCGCCTGGCCCACCCGTCGCGGCACAAGGGCGTGCGGATGCTGCGCCGCGGCTACTCCTACGTGGACGGCTCGGACAACCTGGGGCGCCTGGACTGCGGGCTGTTCTTCATCGCCTACCAGCGCGATCCCGAGAAGGCGTTCATCTCGGTGCAGGACTCGCTGTCCACCTCGGACGGACTGAACGAGTACATCAGGCACACCTCCAGCGGCATCTTCGCCTGCCCGCCCGGCGTCGCCGACGACGGCAAGGACTACTGGGGGCGCGCCCTCTTCGCGCGGTAACGGTGAGGTGTCCGATACGCGCCAATGCCGAGAACCGGCCAGCTGAACCGGTTCACAAGCACCCGGTACCTCATTAGGCTCGCCTGCATACCCGTTAACCATCGTTAAGGCAGGCGAGCATGCGGCGCTTTCGAGACGATCCCCGCGTCGTCGCACCCCGGCTCAGCGACGAACCCGATCGTCCCCGGCGGCACCCGCTCAACGGCCCACCACGGTGAACCCCCAGAGGAAACCGCGCGCCGAGGAGACGAAAGCCACCCCGGCGCGCGGTTCACTTAATTGTCAAGCCAACCCCGCCGCGAGGCCTGGAGACCGGCCTGGAAGCGGTTGGCGGCGCCGAGGCGCTCCAGGAGGCGGTTGACACGGCGGCTCACCGTGCGGTTGCTGAGGCCCAGCCGGCGGGCGATCGCCTCGTCCTTGACGCCCGAGGCCAGCATTCCCAACAGCTCCCGCTCCGAGGCGTCCAGCGGTCCGCCCACGTCGTTGGCGCCGTCGAAAAGCGGAAGGGCGTTGTGCCACAAGGTCTCGAACAGCGCCGACAGGGCGGTGGCCAGGGCGGAGGGGTGGACCAGGACGGCGCTTTCGGCCGCGTCGGTCTTGGTGCTGATGGGCAAAAGCGCCCGGGAACCGTCCACCACCAGCAGCTTCAGCGGCACCTCGGGCAGCACCCGCGCCTGCTCGCCCGCGGCGGTCATCTTGCGGATGTTGTCGTACAGCTCGGGCATCTCCAGTACCTCGGCGGCGTAGATCGCCCGGTTGGTGACCCCGCTTTCCAGGCTGGACTGCTCGGCGTGCTCGATGGTGTTGGCCGCCGCGTACGGCGGGGTGTCCAACACCGCCACCTCGGAGACCGCCGAGGTGATGAGGGCGCGGACCGTGGTCCCCAGCTGGTGGCGGCCCTCGATCAGCTCCGTCAGCGGCGAGGCGCCGATGCGGGTCTGGCCGTCGGTGAAATCGCGGGTCAGGTCGGTCACGGCCGCCACGGCGCGCTCGATGCCCTCCTGCCTGCGGCGCAACAGGACCGTGACGCCGATGCGGGGGTCGACGGGCCGCAGCTGGTCGCCGTCGGCGTCTGCCAGGCCGAGCTCGGTGAGGCAGCCCGCCAGCGCGTCGATCTCGCCGCGGTCGACGCCGACGCGCTCGGCCAGCGCGTCGCGGTCCGCCCTCGGGTCGGCCAGGATCGCGCGGTACAGGCGTTCGGCGGGCTCGCTGAGCCCGACGCCGTCCAACAGGGGTCGCCGGGGGGTTGGCATAGCCACATCTTGCCCTGTCTTGTGGCGCAATGCATATAAAGGTGTCGATGAGTTGGACGCGAGGTGTGATCGCGGTGGCGCAAGGATGATGGCCCGAGCGCTGGACGGTAACATGGCCTGGCGCCTTTACGTGCCGGGACGGCAGGTCCCCGGGCACGGCGTGAAGGGCGAAGCAAGCGCGGTGAGAGGTCGTTCCCGCGCGAGATGACTATCCAGGGAGTGTGGACGTGCGTGGAGTGGTGCTGGCCGCGGGTCAGGGACAGCGGCTGAGGCCGGATACCGACAGACTGCCCAAGACCCTGCTGCCGGTCGACGGCGACACCACCATCCTCGACATCGCGCTGCGCAATCTGGTCGCCGCCGGTGCCGGGGAGATCGCGATCGTGGTGGGTTTCGCCTCCGAGGCGATCGAGCGGCGGCACGAGGACCTGAAGCGCCGCTACGGCGTCGACATCCGGCTGATCCACAACGACCGCGTCGACTGGAACAACGCCTACTCGCTGTGGAACGCCCGCGACTTCTACGCCGAGGGCGCCCTGCTGGTCAACGGCGACACCGTGCACCCCGGGTCGGTCGAGAAGACCCTGCTGGCCGCCGAGGACTCCGGCGTCCTGCTGGCCACCGACGCGGTCAAGACCCTCACCGACGAGGCCATGAAGGTGCGCGTCGACTCCGGCGGCGTGGTGAAGCGGGTGACCAAGCAGATGCCGGTGGACACCGCCTACGGCGAGTACATCGGGGTGTCCCGTTTGGGCGCCGACGTCACCGCCGCGCTCACCGAGGCGCTGGAACGCACCTGGCGCAACGATCCCAATCTGTACTATGAGGACGCCTTCCAGCTGCTGGCGGACGCCGGACCCCACGTCCACTCCGTACCGATCGGGACCGTGGAGTGGGTAGAGGTGGACGATCACGCCGACTGGGCCACCGCCCGGGAGGTCGCATGCCGCTGCTAGCGCGCACCGTTTCGACGCCGCTGGCCGTCGAGGTGCACGCGGGAGCGGTCTCCCACCTCGGCGAGCTGTTGGCCGACCGGCGCATCTCCTCCGGCGGCGAGGTCGCCGTCGTGGTGGGTCCCGGCGTCGGCAAGCTGGCCGCCGAGCAGGCCCGGCAGGGCCTGCGCCGCGCCGAGATCCTCACCATCACCGCGGGCACCCACGCCGACGCCATGGAGCTGGCCGACAAGCTCAAGACCCGCAACTTCGACGCCGTGATCGGCATCGGCGGCGGCCGGGTGATCGACACCGTGAAGTACGCGTCGTTCCTGCGCGGCCTGCCGATGGTCTCGGTGGGCACGAGCCTGGCCAACGACGGCATCGCCTCGCCCGTGGCGTCCCTCGACCGCGACGGCCACTCCATCTCGTACGGGGCGCACATCCCGATCGCCGTCATCGTCGACCTGGACTTCGTGCGGCGCGCCCCGGCGCGGCAGCTGCGCTCCGGCGTCGGCGACGCGCTGTCCAACCTGTGCGCCACCGCGGACTGGGCGCTGAGCCACTCCGCCACCGGCGAGCCGATCGACGGGCTGGCCATCGGGCTGTCGCGCGCCGGGGCCGAGGCGGTGCTGCGGCACATCGGCGACATCGGCGACGACGACTTCCTCACCACCCTGGCCAACGCCCTGGTGCTGTCGGGCACCGCGATGGCGGTGGCCGGCACCTCGCTGCCCAGTTCGGGCGCGTGCCACGAGATCGCCCACGCCCTCCAGGAGCGGCACCGCGACGCCGCCACCCACGGCGAGCAGGTGGCGATGGGCGCGCTGTTCGCCACCCATCTGCGCGGCGACACCCGGCTGTTCGGCGAGATGGCGTCGGCCCTGAAACGGCACCACCTGCCGAGGGTGCCTTCCGACATTGGTCTTACGGTTGATCAATTCGCCGAGGCGGTGGCGTACGCGCCCCGGACCCGGCCCGGCAGATACACGATCTTGGAGCATTTGTCCCTGGATGTTCCCGCCTTGCGTGACAGGATTACGGAATACATCAATGAGCTCGACATCTAAAGTCGCCGCGACAAAGCGGCGCGGCGTCCCCATCAACATCGGTATCACCGGACTGTGGCGGCATCGCCAGACCCTGAGGGTGCTCGTCCAGCGCGATCTGGCCGTCAAGTACCAGAAGACCGTGATGGGCTACTTCTGGTCCCTTTTGGAACCCATGGGGATGGCGGCGATCTACTGGTTCATCTTCGGCGTGGTGTACGGCGGCTCCACCCGGGCCGGGGTCCCGCACGACGTCTCCTACGGCCTTTACGTGGTGACGGGCATCTTCGCCTGGATGTGGGCCAGCTCGGCTATGAGCGAGTCCACGTCGAGCCTGACCTCGCAGACGAGCCTGATTACCACGATGCGGGTGCCGCGCGAGGTGTTCCCGGTGGCGCGGGTGTTCGCGCGGTTCGCGGAGTTCCTCGCGGGCATCCCGATCATCGTGGTGTTCGCGATCTTCGGCGGCGGCACCTTCGGCTGGCACCTGGTGTTCCTGCCGCTGGCCGTCATCATCCAGGCCACCCTGCTGACCGGGATCTCCTTCATCCTGGCGTCGCTCAACGTCCTGTACCGGGACGTGCAGCGCTTCATGCGGCTGGCCACCCGGATCCTGTTCTACTCGATCCCCACGATCTACCCGCTGTACCGGGTGTTGCACGCGCAGAGCATGCCCAACTGGGTCAAGGCCGTGTACCAGATCAACCCCTACGTGGGCATCATGCAGCTGCACCACGAGGCGTGGATCCCCGGCCTGAACCTGCTGAACTGGAAGATGGTGGTCACCAGCGCGGCCATCAGCGTCGTGGTCCTCTTCCTGGGCCGCTGGGTGTTCTATCGTCTTGAGCCGTCGGTCCTGAAAGAACTGTGAGCCCTTCCTCGATCGCTACATTCGACAGATTGGTATATCTAAATGCGTAGCGCGAACCTTCCCAACGAGTCCGAGTCGATCCTCACCTCGGGGGCGGCGCGTCCCCGCCTGACCTTCATCGGGGTGGGACCGCTGGGCGGCACCTACGCCGCCTGCTACGCCGAGCTGGGCTACGAGGTGCTGGGCTACGACGTCGACGCCGGACGGATCGAGAAGTTCGCCGCAGGCGAGATGCCGTTCTACGAACGGGGTCTGGACACGCTGGTGCGCAAGAACGTCGACAACGGACGCCTGCGCTTCACCGCCGATCCCGCCGAGGTGGCCGCCTTCGGCGACGTCCACTTCCTGTGCGTCGGCACGCCCTCGCGCCCCAACTCCGACTCCGCCGACCTGTCGTACATGGAATCGGCGGTGACCACCCTGGCCCCGCTGTTGAAGCGGCGCTGCATCGTGGTGGGCAAGTCCACCGTCCCGGTGGGCACCGCGGCGTGGGTGCAGCAGCTGATCGACAAGCTGTCCGACACCGACGTCCAGGTCGAGGTGGCGTGGAGCCCGGAGTTCCTCCAGGAGGCCAACGCGGTGGACGACGTGCTGCGCCCCAACCGCGTGGTGCTGGCCGCCCAGAGCGACTGGGCCTCGGAGCTGCTGCAGGCCGCCCACAAGGGAGTGTTCGAGCTGGCCGCCATGGAGGACCGCGAGGTTCCCCTGGTGATCACCGACTTCGCCACCGCCGAGCTGGTCAAGGTGGCCTCCAACGCCTTCCTGTCCACCAAGATCTCGTTCATCAACGCGATGGCCGACCTGTGCGACGTGGCCGGCGGCGACGTCACCGACCTGGCCCGCGCCATGGGCTACGACGCCCGCATCGGCCACCGCTTCCTGCGCGCGGGCATCGGCTTCGGCGGCGGCTGCCTGCCCAAGGACCTGCGCGCCCTGGCCGCCCGCGGCCGCGAGCTCGGCGTCGGCGAATCGCTGCGCTTCCTGTCGGAGATCGAGGACATCAACCTGTCGCGCCGCACCAAGGTGGTGCGGTTGGCCGCCGAGCTCACCGGCCGCGAGAACGGCCCCAACGGGCCCGAGCTGTCCGGCGTGAACATCACCGTCCTGGGCGCCACCTTCAAGCCCGACACCGACGACATCCGCGACTCGCCCGCCCTGGACATCGCCCGCCGGATGCGCTCCGAGGGCGCCACCGTCACGATCTACGACCCGATGGGCCTGGACAACGCCCGCGCCCGCTATCCCGAACTTCGCTACGCCCACAACCTTTCCGAGGCCGTGGAGGGCGCCGAGCTGCTGTGCCTGCTCACCGAGTGGGAGGAGTTCCGGCACCTCGACCCGGCCGCGCTGGGCGAGCTGGTGGCGCAGCCGCGCATCCTCGACGGCCGCAACGCCCTCGACCCTCAACTGTGGAAGAACGCGGGCTGGACATACCGCGGAATGGGACGTTGAGCAATGACCCGGAATGGTAGTCGGTTTCGGGCATAACATACCGACGAGTCTCAACTGTGGAACCACGTCGCGCGCGGACGCTATGACGGATCACCGGCGGAGGCCAAGGGCGGAACCCTGTCCCGGCCGCCATCGGAGCACGCCAATGACAACTCCGACGTGGCGTTCAGCCAGACGGGGCTCGACGACGGCGTCGCATGGAGACCGAGCCGCACGAGCCGCGCAGCCTCGCGGAGTCGTCCCACAAGGTGGTGCGGATCGAGACCGTCGGGCTGCGCACCTGGAGGGTGCGGGTGAAACCGGGGACCCGGCGGCACCTGAGCGGCGGGGAGTTCCTGAGGGAGGTCAACGCGGTGCTGGCGATCGTGCGGCACACCCACCGCGCCAGGTGAAGACCAGGTATCTGGGCCGCATCGGCCCGCCGCCGCTGAAACACTGACGCCGCAAGGGATCTCCGCGTCCATGCCGGGCGCGGGGGCCTATGCCTTGGCGGCCTTCCACGCCGTGGGCAGGCCGACGCCGGGGTCGGTCTGGCGGGCCACGTGCAGGTCGCCGTCCTTGCCGAGAACCGCCACGGCCAGGCGGCCCGAGCCGTCCACGGCCAGGCCGGGAGCGCGCTGCATCAGCGGGCCGGTGTCGCGCCAGGTCTTGGTGAGCTTCTCGCCGCCGGCGCCCAGCACCGCCAGCGAGACCGTCCCGCGGTCGTTGCGGGCGGCCAGCGCGATGCGTCCGTCCCAATCGGACGGCGCGGCCGCCGCGACCGGGCCGAAGCCGCCGTGCCCGCCCAGGTCGGCCTCGGCCGTCCACTCGCCCTTGTCGCGCAGCCGCGCGATGACGTTGGCGTTCTCGGCGTGGCGGCCGATCAATGCCAGCCTGTCCCTGCCCAGCACCACGACGGTGGGGGTGGCCACGGGGCCGCCCCCCTTGAGCAGCTCGTAGGTCCACCCGCCGTCGACGGTGTGGCGCCAGTGCGCGAATCCCTCCTCGGCGCAGCCGAAGATGTCGGCCGAGCCGTCGGCCAGGCCGACCGCGCAGATGCCGTCCTGGATCACGTCGCCGCCGGGCAGCTTCTGCCAGTCGTCCCAGCTGCCGTCCGGGCGCTGGATGCGCAGCGAGAGCTTGCGGTGGAAGTTGCGCACCGCCACGAACACCCGCCCGTCGGGCAGCCCGGCCGCCGCGGGGGTGCCCAGCAGGCGGCCGCGCTCGGCGTCTTCCTCGGGGTTGCCCAGGTCGTGCCAGGCGTCGCCCTGGGCGCCACCGAAGGCGAAGCTGCGCGCCAGCAGGTTGCGGCGGTGGTCGGAGGGCTTGGCGGCGTACTTGGCCGACACGGCGAACTCCCACCACACGTCGGCGCCCGCGGTCGCGAGACTGGAGCTCGGCAGCAGCAGGGCGTCGTGGGGGGTCAGCGAGCGGGTCCAGCCGGAGTCGCCGCGTGAGCCGTCCATCCACTGCGCGGTGCCGGAGGCGTGGGTGGTGGAGGCGAAGAGCCGTCCGTCCGCATTGGAGCGCAGCCACGAGGCGTTGCCCATGTAGCGGGTGTAGGTGCTCTTGCCGTAGTCGTGGGTGCCGATGGGCTCGGCGCCGATGTTGCGATCGCCGCAGCCGGTGGACGCGCCGCACTTGTAGTCGTCGACCCAGGCGTAGATGTCGAGGAAGGTTCCCTTGTCGCCCACGGCCTTGCCGCTGAGGTTCTTGGGCCAGCGGCGGTTGTAGTAGCCGCGGTAGGCCTCGTTGATGACGGCCGCGGGCGCGGACTTGGCGTCCCGCCACCGGTTGATCGCCTCGTTGACGAACAGGCCCGCGGCGGTGTGGTCGATGTGGTCGGAGTAGCCGTCCTGATCGGCCCATTGTGGAGCGTTGACGCCGTGCTTGATCGGGTCGGGGTCCGGGTCGAGGGTGCGCACCACGCCGGGGCGGACGGTGGCCATCAGCTCCACCAGGTTGTCCAGCAGCTTGGCGCGGCTGTAGCGGTAGGAGTCCTGCAGCGGCGAATCGGTGGGCACCAGGGTGTGGTGCTCGGAGGTGGCGCCCGTCCACAGGTCGTTGAGCCGCTTACCCTGGGAGCCCGGCTGACGGGAGCTGTCCTCCCACAAGCCCAGGAAGATCATCTCGACGTTCGGCGCCTTGTCCAATGTGGCCCGTTCGGCGCGGATGCCGTTGGAGAACTTCAGGACGCTGCGCTTCCACTTGGCGTCGCGGTCGTTGACGGCCATCTTGGCGTACGCCGAGCGCAGCCCCACGTAGCGGGCGGCGACGTAGCCGGAGTAGTCGGCCTGCTCGGCGTCGGGACCGTTGCGGCCGTTGTACTCCCCGCCGGTGATGTACACCGCCACCACCTTGCGGCCGCTCTTCAGCGCCAGGTGCACCTCGGGGTTGATGAAGTACAGATCGTCGTCGGGATGCGCGACGATGTGCATGTCGATATCGGACGGTTCATAGCGCCGATCGCCGGAATCGGGATCGTCCCCCTGGGACGCCGCGATCATCCACACGGGAATGATCGCCACTCCCACCGCACCGGCCGCGGAACCGAACAACACCCTCCGCCGCATTGATTCGTCCTTTACGGGTTACCTTTTGAAGGTGAGGGAATTGATGACCTGAATCGAGGCCTTTTCGCTCGACTTGTAATCCTTTTCCCACTGGCACCCGATCTGGATCATGCGGTATCCGTCGAAAAGGAAAGTATTGTCCTGGTGGATGACCTTCTTCTTGTCATCCGGGTCCTTGAAGGCGGCGCGCCGCACCACACCTCTTTCCTCATTGACCAAGGCCGCGTCCGGAATGCCGCCGTCGGTGTTCGACATTTCCTCGTCGAACTTCTTGACCACGGCCTCCTGGTCCTTGAGGTCCACGCCGACCTTCTCGTCCAGCAGGTAGGACACGACGAACACGATCTCGCCGGTCTTCACCCCGTCCTGCTGGTAAAACGTGGACTCGTACTTGTCGCTGAAGGGGACCAGGGGCTTCATGCTCGGGTCCTTGGTGAACCCGGAGGGTGCGTCGAAGTCGGGCTTGAGCAGGGTCTTGGAGTTCGACACGGCGGGGGAGGTCGAGTCGGCGCCGCCGGGGTCCTTGCCGCCGGTGGCGTTGTCCGGACCGCAGGCAGTGGCCAGCGCGCCCGTCAGCAGGGCGCAGCCGACGAGGGCGACAAGACGCCTGGTATTCACCGTGTCTCCAACCGTGAGGGGTGAGGTGTGAGCCGGCACAGCGTATCACGCTGCCCCAACCATTCCTGACCGAATGTATTGTGGTGCATGCGCATGGTGAGCCATTCCGAGACCCCCATCAATGGTATGTCGGGCATCAGAAAGGCAGATCCTCTATTCGGAGCGAAAACATATTCGAGTCGGTGAAATACGGGCGGACAATGACCGGTCCGCGCCGCGATTCGGCGACCGTCGCGTGTGGATAGACGAGGGTCTTCTTCTTGAACGGAACATCGTCGCGGACCTTCGCTACCCGAAGCTCCCGCTCGCCGTCGACCACCCACGCGTCCCACAGATCCGGGGAGGCGGCGCGGTGCGAGGTGAGCCACTCGCGGGGGATCGTGAAGCGCCCGTCGGCGGCGGCCACGTCCAGCCGCTTGGCGCGGTCCTTGCGCAGCCGCAGCACCATCGCGGCGTGGCCGCCGCCGACGGTCAACTCGACCGTGGTGTCGGTGAGGCGCAAGGCCTCCAGCTCGGCCAGCTTGCCGGTCGCCCAGTGCCGCACGGCCAGCAGGTCGTCGGCGTCCACGTACGGGATGGCGTGCGTGTCGGCGGCGGGATCCGGGTCGAGCAGGGCCCGGGCGTCGAGGTCGCCCGCGCGCACCCGCCCGGCGCCGACACGCACCTCCCAGGCGCCCTGCGGGTGCTTGGGCTCCAGCCGCAGCGCCGCGCGGAAACCGCCGTCCGCGGGGTGGGTGGGCGCCTCGACGGTCTTGCCGGTCTCCTGATGCACCAGGCGAACCGGGCCGGGATCGCGCTCGGCGGCCACCCGCAGGTTGAGCCGGGTGGCCGTGGCCGTGACGTCGACGCGGGCCGCCGCTTCAGCGGGGCGGTGCTCGGTGACGCCCGACGGCAGCGGCGGCTGGGCGCGCCGCGAGAACCGCTGGAAGCGCCGCTCCCTTCTTCCGGGCTTGGAGTCGACCAGCCGGGCGTAGACGTCGAGATGTTGGGCGGCAATGCTTTCGGGACCGAAGGCGGCGGCGTCGGCCATCGCCTGGACCGCGAGCTTGCGGCGGGCGTCTCCGGAGTCCATCAGCCGCGACAGCTCGGCGGCCATGGCGTCCACGTCGTCCGGCGGCACCAGGACGCCGTTGGCTCGTGAGTCGATGATCTCGCGGGGCCCGGAGTCGCAGTCGAAGCTCACCACCGGCACCCCGGCGCGCATGGCCTCCACAATGGTGAGGCCGAAAGCCTCGAAGGACGAGGTGACCGCCGCGATGGACGCCTTCGGCCACTCGGCGTCCAGCCGGGAATGCCTGCCCATCAACCACACCCGGTCGTGGAGCCCGGCGTCCATGATGGCGGAGCGCAGCCGCCGCTTCTCGGGTCCGTCGCCGTACAGCCGCAGCCGCCAGTCCGGATGGCGGTCGGCGACGCGGGCGAAGGCGTCGATCAGCAGGTGGTACTGCTTGAGCTCGACGAGCCGCCCCGCGGCCATCAGGATCGACGAGTCCTGCTTGGACGGCGGAAGTCCGGTGGCGGGCACGGCATTGGGGATCGCCGTGACCGGAGTGGCGCCCGCCAGCGCGGCCTCGTAGTCCGCCGCGTCGGCCCGCGAGACGGGAACCACCGCGTCCATCGCCGCGATCTCGCGCAGCGCCATGGCGCGGTCGTCGGGGTGGTAGCTGGACAGCGGCGTGTGCGCGTGCGCCACGGTCACGGTCCGCTCGCCGGCCGCGGCCACCGCCACCGCGTGCATCCACGGCTTGGTGCTGATCAGGACGTCGGGGCCGCGCGCCTCGCACAGCTCCGCGACTCGCGCGATCGTGAGCTGATTGGCCAGCGCGAGATCCTGCGGCGGATCGTCGACGTGCAGAGTGGACTCCCGCTGCGCCAGCGCGGCGTCGGCGGCGGACAGCTCGGCGCGCGGCTCGCCGGAGCGGGCCACCTCGTCGTCCGCCCGCCGATCGTAAAGCGAAAATATGCCGATGCCCGGATCGATGTCGAACTTCGGGCGGTTCCAGGTGCGCTCCAGGGAATACAGCTCCACCTCGTGGCCGGCGGCGGCCAGCGCGTTGGCCAGCGTCACCGTCGCGCGAATCCCGCCCCCGATGCCGAACACCCCGTTGGACAGGAACGCGATCCTCATCGTCGGTCGTCCTTTGTGGCCAGGCGGGCGATGGCGCCGGTGAACAGCTCCTGCGAACCGCGCGGCTCGTCCCCCAGCAGATACCGCATGTTCTTCAGGCGCTTCTCGCTCATGGCGTCGGCGTCGTTGTCGTGCACCTGCTTCACGATCTCCTCCAGGCCCTGAGTGGACGAACCGAGCAGGTAGGCGCCGGCGGCGGCCGTCACCTGGCCGGTGAACTCATCGGCGGGCAGGTCCGATGGATTGCAAATGACGTAAGGCTTCTGGCTGATGATGAAGTCGCTGACCACACTGGACACATCCGAGATCATCATGTCGGACTCGTTGAAGCAGTCGTACAGATGCGGCGTGGCACCCAGCACGGTGCGGTGGTTGACGCGCGGGTGAATGCCCCAGAACATCCGCGCGATCTCGGTCTCCATGGCGTCCAGGCGATCGATCTGGGCCTGATCGGTGAGCCGATTGTCGCGGGCGCGGTGCGTGGAGTCGGTGCGCGGCGGCTTCGCGGTCAGCTCGGCGTACTCGGCGGGCAGGGCGTCGCGGCGGCGCTTCAGCTCCTCGCAATCGGACAACTCCCGCGCTGTGGCCGGCTTGGAATCGTTGTCCTCCTTCAACAACCGCATGATCTCGGCGTGCGCCTCGCGCGTGGCCGGGCTGCGCACCCCCGTCAACGGATGCGGCTTGTAGACGACCCGCAGGTCGAACGGCAGCGACAGCAGGTGCTCCACGATCGCCGGGCCCATCTCCGTCACCGAGGTGACGTCGGTGTCGTCCGTCCAGCCCTCCCAGGTCGGCGCGTACAGCACCGTGAACAGTCGGGACGGCCGCGGGCGTCGGGTGCGCACCTTGTCCAGCTGGGGGCGCCCCACCTCGATCATGTTCTCGTCCGCCACCCCGGAATTGGCCGCGTGGAACCGATCCCGCGCCGCCCGGCCCGCAACGAACACCCGGTCGTAGGCCTTGCAGAACGGGTTGGCGCTGGCCGCCTTGTCGCTGTCGCCGTGCCCGATGAACACGTGCGACATCTCGGTGTGGCGCAACAGGTGGATGTTCTTGCCGGTGTTGCCGACGTACAGCGCCACCTTCAGGCTCGGGACGTCCAGGTTCATCACCTCGGAACCGCCGGTCAGACACACCACCGGCGCCGTGGTGCGCCCGATCCGCTCGATGTGCGCCCGCTCCCGCACCAGGATCATGAAGCGCCGCCCCATCCGCTCCAGCGCCGGAACCCACATGTCCACCTGGTAGGCGTTGTTGCCCAGCTTCGGATCGAGGCTGTAATACAGCACCACCTCGGGCCGGTACTCGCGCAGCTCCCCGAACACCACCGAGTTCGCGAAATCCTTGTCGCTCAGGTGCCTCGACCGCACCGCGTGCCACAACAGCCCGCCCGCCATGAACAGCGCCACCGCCCCCGACACCGCCACCCCGGCGATCGCGACAAGCGCGTCGTGCGTCAACGCCGCGCCCACGGCCCCCAGCGCGATCGGCACCGTCAGGTGCAGCAGCCGCCGCTGCCCGCCCCGAAACAGCAGGGGATTGGGCGCGTTGGGAATCCGCAGCGCCGAAAGGTCCACATTGCGCGTCAACACCTGGAGCCGGCGGCACTTGCGGACATACGTCTGCTCGGCGGTGATCAACAGCCGCAGGAAATGCGTGGCGAACAGCCCCAGCGAGACGGTGACCACCGTCGCCGTCGGGACGTCCAAGCGCAGCAACAACACCACGGCCAACAGGTCCCGCACGATGAACCGCTGCGACTGCCCGGCCCCCACCGACCCCGCGTGCAGCAGGATCGTCTCGGCCCGCCGCACCGCGAAGTACTCCGCCACGTACGCCGCCATCAGCGCCACCCCGAACGCCACGGGTGCCGCCGCCAACGCCGCGGCCACCAACACCAGGTGCGCCGCCACCAACGTCACCATGACGGCAGCCGACACCACCCGGTTCCTCTTCATGCTGCGCCACAGGATGGTGGTAATCGACTGCGCGGCCATGTTCTCACTCGCTCCGGCTCTCGGTATCGGCCAGCTCCTCCAGGCTCGGCTCGGTCTCCCCGCGCCGCACGTCGATGATCTGACCGGTCAAGGTGGACACCAAAACATCCAAAGAGGTGTGTGCCACCGAATCCGCCGTCAAGAGCGTATCCGGCGCCTCCTGCCCGAAAGCCTTGGTGCGCATGGGAGTCGCGGTGCGCTCCGGGTTCACGCAGTTCACCCGCACCCCGTCGGCGGCCCACTCGTCCGCCAGCGCCTGCGTCAGATTCACCACGGCGGCCTTCGTCGACGAGTACATGCTGTACCCCGCCCGCCCCCGGGTGTACGAACTCGACGTGTACAACAACAAGGCCCCGCCGGTGTCCCGCAGGTACGGCAGGCTCAGCCGCGCCACGTTCACCGGCGCCAGGAAGTTCACCCGCAGCGCCTCGTCGATCACGCCCGGCCCGAACTCGTCCAACCGCCCCTTATGGAGCTGCCCGGCGGTGTTCACCACGTAGTCGATGCGCCCATGCTCCGCGTACACCTCGGCCAGCGCCCGCCCCACGGCGTCGGCGTCCTCCACATGGGTCCCGGTCGTCGACCGGCTGAAGCTGGCCACATTGGCGCCGTGCCGCGCCGCCAGCCCCACGATCGCCTCCCCGATCCCGTAGCTCCCCCCGAACACCACCAGGGTCTTGCCCGCCAGAGCCGCGAAGTCATGCCCCTCGGTCCCCGCCCGCGGCGGCACCCGCGACGCCAACTGGAACAAACGGTCCACAAGATACACATCGATCGGATGCGTCACCTTCATGTTGTGCTCGGTACCCGCCACCACATGAATCGGCACCTCCGGCATGTACCGCCGCACCACGCCGCAATCGTCCGTGGTCGTGAACGCGGGATCGGCCGCCGCCAGCTCGTACGCCCGCCGCAACAACCCCAACCGAAACCCCTGCGGCGTCTGCCCCCGCCGAAACCGCGAGCGCTCGGGAATCGTCGAGATCACCTCGTCGTCCGTCGTATCCACGGTGATCAGGGTGTCGGCCGACGGAATCGCCACGTCGATGGCCTCATACCTGTCCAACGCCGCCACGCAATCGCGCAGGATCCGCTGATCCACCAACGGCCGCACGGCATCGTGCAACAAGATGTTGCAATCCCGATCCCCCAAAGCCTCGATCGCCCGCATCGTGGTGTCCGCCCGCGTCCCGCCCCCCTCGAGCACGGCCCGCACCTTACCGAACGCCTGATTGGCGACGATCTTCTCCACGTCCCGCACAAACCCCGGCGTCATCATCACGTAAATCTCATCGATCACCTCGCTGGCCTGAAACACGGCCAGGGTGTGCTCGATGATCGGCTTCCCGGCGACCTTCAACAACTGCTTGGGCACCGACAACCCCATCCGCTCCCCGGTCCCCCCGGCCAGAATCACGCCAACGGTGCGCGGACGCGCCGAGGCGGCATTGGACATAGCGGCGATGTGACCCATGAGCAGACTGGGGTTCCTTCGTGGGTAGAGGGGTTCACTTGTCGTACAACCTAGGGCGGGCCCGCCACACGTGAACGCGGCGTGAACGGGCTCACCCATTACACGCATGGCATGAAGGTTCGGATGCATTCCCCCAAAGACACTTCGGACGCCCCCCGCGAAACTACCCAAACAGCGGAGCAACCCGCCAGAAACACTGCACACCTGTGAGCAATCTCGAACCAAACGGCCGATACGGTCAAACCCGTCCGCGTTTTAATGACCCTGGTTAATCGGCGCCGAAATCTTACATAACACTTTGACGTCGCCCCACCGGTAACTCTGCGTACACGCGCTCCACGCGCCCCGCGATGACCAGTGCCAACGCCCGCCACCCCCGTCACCCAGCGTGAGACCCGCCCGCCACCCCACCCCGCCGCGACACTCCCCCCTGGTCATCGCCCCGTCACCGCTTGAAGGTGTTGCACCCCATTGTTATGGTGCTTTTGAGCCCACAACGGGAACTTCGTCACGCCAAGGACCACGCGCATGGGACACCCACACCGGCACGCCAGCACCGCCCGTACCTCGGGCGCCCCAACGTCAAACATCGACTACAAGGGAGTCAACGTCGATGTGACTGATGTGCGGAGCTTCGCCAAGGCCCTGATCGCCGAGGCGGACCATCTCGGGGATCACGCGGGGAAGGTGCAGAAGCAGTTGACCAATCCCGGTGGCAAATACGAGGCAGTGCAACCGATCGGTGCCGATCCCAGGGAGCATTACCTGCACAACGTCGCCACCAGTCAGGAACGCACCATGGGAGAAACCGCCCAGCTTCTCAAGGCGGTTGAGGTGGGCATGCGCAACCTCGGTTACATCACCCAACGCTTGGTCAATGCCTACGGGAGCGAGGACGGCATTAACGCGGCGGGATTGGATGGCGTCAAGTCCGTGATTGACAGCGCCCATGACGAATCGGTCAGCACGGCGAGCAGCGCAATCGAGCGGGGAGGAATCGAAGGATGAACGGCGGCGAGTACGACGGCCTCACGATCCACGACCTTCACGAGATCGTCTCCACGTACCAACCCGAGGCCATGGGCGACCAGGCCCAGGGCTTCGCGAACGCGGCCGACGTCTTCAAGACTCTGAAGGAAAACCTCGACAGGCACATCAAGACGATTGAGGGCAAGCTTGACTCAAAGGCCGCCAAGCCGTTCTTGGACGAAATCCACAAGACCAGGAACGTCCTGAACGACGCGCATGAGCTCTCGACCCGAAAGTCGGCGGCCTGGAGCGAGATGGCCGGTATCGCCCAACACAACAAGGATCACGTGGGCAAGCTCTACAAGGAGTACAAGGCGGCAAAAGGCGACGCCTCCGACAAGTACGACCACGAGCTGGTCAAGTACGCGGGTAACCCCTCCAAGTACCTCCTCGAAAACGGCGGCACTCCCACCGAACCGGACAACCACGCGATCCGCCAGCACTACGACACCAAGGCGCGCAACCTCATGCAGTCCGCGATTCCGGACTATGCGCCCCACGTGGGCCCTGCGATCGCGCCACCGCCGCCGTATAAGCCGTTGCCGGTGCCAAACGATCCAGGTTGGACGCCTTGGCCCGGTACGGAGAAACACTGGGGCAAACATGGCGACGGCGGCTCCAACGCCACGGACACCGCCGGTTTGACGGCGACCTCATACGGCGGCAACGCCGCCGGAGCCCACAATCCTCTGCTGCAAAGTGGCATTACCGCTCCAGTGACGTCGCCCGGCCCAAGCCCCATGCCTACGCCGACGCCCGGTGGCGGGATGCCCTTGCCTCCCACTGGACTGCCGGTGGGCGGAGTCCCGCCGCTGGGCAAGACACCGGCACCCCCGGTTATCAAGCCAAGCATCAACTCGATGACCGAGCGCCCGGTACCCGGCCGCCTCGGTCCAACCTCCCGCACCCCCGGCCTGCCGAGCCGCTCCAACGCGACCAGTCGAATAGCGCGCACCGCCCGCGGCGGCCTCCCCGAGGAGAACGAGAACCTCAATGGCCGCTTTGGCCGAGCGGGTCGTGGTCTGGTCAAATCCCAAATGGAGCCACAAGACCGCACGGGACTACCCCGTAAATCGGGCGAGGTCATGGGCCGTCGCGCAGTGCCCAAGTCGACACCGGCCGTGGAGGAAGAAGCTCAGACCAGGGCGACATCGCGTGCGCTTCGCCCGGTGATTCGCGGCGTGAAGGCAACCGGCCGCCCTGCCGCGGCCGATGTCGAACCGATGGACAACACCACGCGCGGTTATTCATCCCGAGTGATCGGCGCCAAACCCGGCCGATTCACCAGGGCATTCTCGCGGACACCGCTGGTCGCCAAGAAGCTCGAGCACGGCGCGGGCGGAAAGGTCTTCGCCAAGCGCCCGGAGCCAATCTCGGCTGAGCGCCAATGGGCGAAAAAGGCGATCGCTGAGCGCCGTGCCCGCCGCGCGAAGCTCCAAGCTCAATCCGATGGTCTGTCGCGCCCGGTCATCGGAAACGGCATCACCCACCCGGGCCAGCTCGACCACCCCGCACCCGAGGTGGACAACCCGGAACCGGAATCCCTGTGGACCAGCCCCGCTACGGTCCCCGGGATTATCGGTCAGCGTCGTCCCATCCTTGACGTTGGCCACGATCCTGGTCCCGGTGTCATCACCTCACGCGCTGACGCGGATGAGGAGTCGATTGAGGAAGCCCATGATCCTGGGCCGACCTCATTCAGCGACCGGCGGTCGCAGGCCGACACGACCAACTGGCCCCAATAAACAGACACCGCGATGAGTGTCTCCCTGACGATGTGTTCATCCTGGCAATGATCACCGCTTTTGGTCGTACGTCACTGTTTTGGAGTAGGTGCCATGGTTCGTCGGCTTGTCGCTAGCGTCATCGCTTTGTTCGCCGCTGCGATATTCGTAGCTGTGTCACCGTCCGCGGCGTATGCGGACGCGACACGGGACAAACAGTGGTATCTCGATTCCCTTCGAATCAACAAGGCCCACACGCTGTCACAGGGAGCCGGAGTCACCATTGGACTCATCGATGGTGGAGTGGACGCGACTCACTCTGACCTTAAGGGCAATATCAAGGCGGGCGCGGACTTCGGCGATTCCAAGGACAGCGGTTTGCACGACTCTGATGGCCACGGCACCGGTATGGCCTCCATTTTGGTCGCACACGGCCACGGCAAAGGGCATGCCCAGGGAGTTATGGGCATCGCGCCCAAGGCAAAGCTCATCTCCTACGGCATCGACTGCGACATACACTGCACCGGCAGGACCGGCAGTGACGGAGTCGCGGATGGGATCAAATGGCTGACAGACAAGGGCGTTGACATAATCTCGATTAGCTTGGGAGCTACCCCATCTCCTGATGCAGTTAAGTACGCCACCGATAAAGGAGTGGCTGTCGTTGCTTCTGCGGGAAACGATGTATCCGACTTTGGACCTGGCATTGGA
>NZ_DASQPW010000051.1:0-6130 GCF_035643755.1 Stackebrandtia sp.
TGGCGCGCGGGGTGCTGCCGCTGTCCCACCTGGCGCGCCCGGTCACCGACGACCCGCGCGCCGCGGCGCCGCGCGGCCTGGCCCGCCAGCTCCTGGGCTTCGCCGTCGTCGGCATCGCCAGCACGCTGTTCTACCTCGTGCTGTACTCATTGCTGCGCATCGAAACCGGCGCGCAACTGGCCAATGTGGTCGCGCTGCTGATCTCGGCGCTGGCCAACACCGCGGTCAACCGGCGCTTCACCTTCGGGGTGAAGGGCCGCGAACGCGCCGTCCGCCACCAGGCCCAGGGCCTCGTGGTGTTCGGCATCGGGCTGGCCCTCACCAGCGGGAGCCTGGCCGCGCTCCAGGCGGCCAACCCGTCCGCCTCGCAGGGCACCGAACTGGCCGTGCTGATCGTGGCGAACCTCGCCGCGAGCCTACTGAGATTCCTGCTGCTGCGCGGCTGGGTGTTCCCGGCCGCCCGCGCCGACCGGGGGGAGACCCGATGACCACCGCGACCATCGACCAACCGAGGCCGAGCCTCCACAAGCGCCTGTGGCGCGGCGCCCCCGGCGACCCCTCCTGGGCCCGACCGGCACTGTGGGGGCTGCTGGCCGTCAGCGCCGTGCTCTTCCTGTGGGGCCTGGGTTCCTCGGGCTACGCCAACGAGTTCTACTCCGCCGCCGCGCAGGCCGGCGGCCAGAGCTGGAAGGCGTTCTTCTTCGGATCCAGCGACGCCGGAAACTCCATCACGGTGGACAAGCCGCCGCTGTCGCTGTGGCCCATGGACCTCGCGGTGCGGATCTTCGGGCTCCACTCGTGGTCGATCCTCGTCCCGCAGGCGCTGCAGGGCGTCGCGACCGTCGGGCTGCTGTACGCCGCGGTGAAACGCCGCTTCGGTCCCGCCGCGGGCCTGATCGCCGGGGGCGCGCTGGCGCTGACCCCCGTGGCGGCGTTGATGTTCCGCTTCAACAACCCCGACGCCATGCTGTGCCTGCTGATGGTCGCGGCCGTGTACTGCGGCTCCCGGGCGCTGGAGGACGGGCGCCTGAAGTGGCTGCTGCTGTGCGGGGCCAGCCTGGGACTGGGCTTTTTGGCCAAGGGACTGCAGGCGTGGCTGATCCTGCCCGTTCTCGCCGTCGTCTACCTGGTGTGCGGGCCACACAAGGTCGGGCGCCGCGTCGTCGATCTACTGTGGTCCGGTCTGGCGATGATCGTGTCGGCCGGTTGGTGGGTGGCGGTCGTGGAGCTGTGGCCCGCATCCTCGCGCCCCTACATCGGCGGCTCGCAGAACAACAGCTTCCTGGGACTCACCTTCGGCTACAACGGTTTCGGGCGCATCACGGGCGACGAGGCGGGCAGCGTCGGCGGCGGGGGAGGCCGCGGTGGCGGTGGCGGCGGCGCGTGGGGCTCGACGGGCCTCACCCGGATGTTCGGCGCGGACATCGGCGGTCAGATCGCCTGGCTGCTTCCCGCCGCGCTGATCCTGTTCGTCGCCTGCCTGGTGCTGGCGGGACGCGCCGCGCGCACCGACGCCAGGCGCGCCGACCTGCTGCTGTGGGGCGGCAGCCTCGTCGCCACGACGCTGGTGTTCAGCTTCATGGCGGGCATCTTCCACCAGTACTACACGATCGCCTTGGCCCCGTACCTCGCCGCGCTGACCGGCATCGGCGCGACCATGTTGTGGGCCAAGCGTTCCCGGGCGGCGGCCCGCGTCACCCTGGCGGCGACGCTCGGCGCCACGGCCGCGTGGGCGTTCGTCCTGTTGGGACGCTCGTCGACGTTCCTGCCGTGGCTGCGCTGGACGGTGCTGGCCGTGGGCCTGCTCGCCGCCGTGGGAATCGTGCTGGCGAGCCGCCTGCGGGGCCGCGCGGTGGCGCTGATCGCCGCCGTCGGCCTGGCCGCCGCGCTGGCGGGACCGATGTCGTACACGGCGCAGACGGTGGCCACCGCGCACGGCGGGTCCATTGTGACCGCCGGACCCAGCGTCAGCGGCGGACAGGGCGGCCCCGGCGGGGGAGGACCCGCCGGCGGCGGCAAGGCCGGATTCCCCGGCGGAGGCCAGGGCAACAAGGGCAAGCCCCCCGGCGGCAAGGGCGCGTTCCCCGGCGGAGGCCAGGGCGGCCCGGGAGGCCGCGAACGCGGCGGCGGTGGCGGCATGGGCGGCCTGCTCGACGGCCAGGACGTCAGCGACAAGGTCGCCTCCGTCGTGTCGAAGAACGCCGACGACTACACCTGGGTGGCCGCGGCCATCGGCGCCCAGAACGCCGCGGGTTTCCAGCTGGCGACCCAACACGCGGTGATGCCGATCGGCGGCTTCAACGGCAGCGACCCGTCGCCGACGCTCACCCAGTTCAAGCAGGACGTCGCCGACGGAAAGGTCCACTACTTCATCTCGACCAGCGACAAGGGCGGCAAGGGCGGCCCTGGCGGCGGCGGTTCGTCGTCGATCACCACGTGGGTCAAGAAGCACTTCACCAAGACCACCGTGGACGGCACCACCCTGTACGACCTCACCAAACCCACCGATTGAGCCGACCCAAGGTTTATTCAAGATTTGCTCAAGCCACCGGCGGACAGTGGACCACGTACAACTCATCGGTGGTTGGCTCGGCACTTCACATGCGAGGTGCCGGGCCAGCGTTGTTTCCGGGGCTCACTCCTCGGCCAGGGACACGTCCTTGGTCTCCTTCAGCAGCAGGTACACCGGCAGCGATATCGCGGTGAGCACGACGATGTACCACGGGTACCACCCGCCGACGTGCAGCTTGGCCAGCAGCGTCCCGACGTACGGGGCGGTGCCGCCGAAGATCGCCACGGTCAGCGAATACGGGAACCCGATGCCCGCCGCCCGTACCCGCGCGGGGAAGGTCTCGACCATGACGGCCGCGGCGATCGAGGTGTATCCGCTCAGGAACACCATGGCCACCAACGACACCAGCAGCAGGCTGATGAAGCTGGCGGTCACCAGGCTCAGCAGTGGCACCGTCAGCACGGTCAGACCCGCGGCGAAGACGATGAGCAGCGGCTTGCGTCCGATGCGGTCCGACAGCATCCCCGCCAGCGGTTGCAGCACCGCGAAGAACGCCAGCGAGATCGTCGACACCACAAGCGCCTTGCCCGGGTCGAACTTCACGGTGGTCTCGGCGTACGTCGGCAGGTACACCGTCCAGGTGTAGTAACCGATGGTGCCGGCGATGGTGATGCCGACGATCAGCAGCGCCTTGAGCGGGTAGCGAACGATGAATTCGAACATGTGCGGCTTGCGCTCGGCGCGCGCCTCGTAGTCGGCGGCGGTGCGGTGGGTCTCGACGGCGCCGCGCCGGATCCACAGCCCGACGAAGCTGCCGAGAGCGCCGACGGCGAACATGATCCGCCAGCCCCAGGATCCCATCTGGTCGGTGGTGAGCAGGAACGCCAGCAGCGCCGCCAGCCCCGAGGCGATCAGCTGGCCGATCGTGGTGGACACGTACTGGAAGCTGGAGTACAGCCCGCGGCGGTGGGGCGGCGCCGACTCCACCAGGAACGTCGTGGAGGCGGCGAACTCGCCGCCGATGGACAGTCCCTGCACCAGCCGTGCCACCACGAGCAGCGCGGGAGACAGGGCGCCGACCGCCTCGTAGGTGGGGCTGAGCGCCAGGACCATCCCGCCCGCGCCCATCAGCGTGATGGTCCAGGTCAGGGCGGCCCTGCGGCCGATGCGGTCGGCCAGCCAGCCGAGCAGCAGCCCGCCGATGGGCCGCATGAAGAAGCCCACGGCGAACACCGCGAAGCCGTACAGCAGCGGCACCAGGACGTTGTCGGTCTTCGGGAAGAACTGGGGCGAGAAGTAGATGGCCAGGAAGGTGTAGGCATACCAGTCGAACCACTCCACCAGGTTGCCGACCGAGGCGGCGGCCAACTGGCGGAGTGGATGGACGGGGGTGTGCGCGGCGTCGGCAGCCATGGGCGGGGCCTTTCGAACGGGGGGCAGGTGATCGGCCACAACCAGCCCGGACGCCGAATTATTTCATGATCACGGCGGCGATCGCGCGTCTCGCCTCCGTGCCTCGGCTCACCAGGCCGAGACCGTGGAGGCGTAGACGTAGCGCTTGCCGAGGTATTCGGTCTGGCTCCACAGCTGGTCCTTGCCGCGCCAGTACGTCACGTCCTCGGGGCCGATCGGCAGGGTGCCGTCGTTGATGTCGGGCGTGGCGCCGGGCCTCCACTTGATCATGCCGCCCTTGGCGGTGTCGCCGTTGCTGCGTTGTACGTAGTAGACACCGTTGATGGCGGTGGCTCCCTGCATGCTGCGGAAGTCGGTGACGTAGGCCCAGTCGGCGCGGGCGATGCCGTCGGAGTCGGGGCTGGCGGTGCCGTCGAGGTCGACGTCGAAGCGGATCATCCGGGTGCCGGTGCCCTCCGGGTCCCATTCGCTGACGACGAGGGAGTTCGGAATGGACGTGCGGTCCACCGCGACCTGCGAGAACTGCATGGCGGCCTCGCCCCCGGTGACGGAGGGCTGGTACTTGGCGACCTGCGGCATCACGAAGCCGTAGCCCAGACCGGCGTAGCTGCCGTCGGACTGCCTGCCGATGGCGCCGTCGGTGCTGTTGTTGGTGGCCAGGATGTGCCGCATGTCGAAGACCCGCATGCCGCTGGAGGAGTTGCACACGTACAGCTGGTTGCCGTACCAGGCCAGGCCGCCGGCGTGCGCGATCACGGGCTTGTAGCTGGGAGCGGAGGAGGTCCCGGTGGGCTCCACCAGCAGCACGTGCCGGTACTTCGGCGTGGTCGTCGACGACATGTCGATGAAGCTCACTCGCACGCCGCGGCTGGAACCGTTGCTGCCGTTGTCGTACCACGCCGACAGCAGGACCGGCTGTCCGTCGAAGGTGGACAACGCCGAGGCGTCGGAGCTGGACGTGACGCCCTGCGGCACCCAGTACTTGACCGAGCTGTCGCCGGACTGCCAACAAAACGACGCCGCGCGGTGCGACACCGGTGCCGTGCACGCGGTTCCGGTGCGATTCGCCGAGGCGACCACATCGGACACGGACTTCTTGGGCATGGCCGAGTCGAGGCCGGAGATCAGGCCGGAGGAGGTGTTGACGCGGTGAATCGCGAGGTCATGGGGGTCGGGTTGGGCGGCGGAGGCGGTGGAGGTTGACGCGAGCAGGACGAAACCGGTGGCGCTCAGGCAGATCGCGGCCGCCGTGGCGAGTCGTACGGCACGCGTCCCCAGGGATGTACGCATGGTGTGCTCCGGGGGGTCGAAGGGCACTGGCGAGGGGCGTTGATAAAACGGTAAAGGACGCAGGGAAATACCGGAAGAACCACAAACCACTAATTAGTGGTGAAGCAGGATATTTCAATCCTTAAAAATTCGCCTATGTAGGCAGGTTGTAGACAACCGAGTATGTATCGGAACTCGCCTACCGCGGGGCCGGGCGCCGCACCGCGGCCTCCACCATGTCCAAAATGGAGTCCAGGTTCGCGCCCCGGCTCCCCATGGCCAGGTGCGTGATCAGCCCGTCATACGCCAGCTCAAGGAAACCCGCGACCACCTCAATGGACAGATCGTCGCGCAGTATCCCGGCCTGCCGCTGCCGCGACAGCCGCTCGCGGGTGGCGCTGGCGATCGCCTGCTTGCGCTCCTCCCACTCCCGAGCGAAACCCGCGTCGGTGCGCAGCCGGCGGCTGACCTCCAGCTGGCTGCCCAGCCAGCCGGTGGTCTCGGGCTGATCGGCCTGGGCGGCCAGATCCCGCATCACCTGCACCAGGCCGTGGGCGGCGATGGTCTCGGCCATGGCCGCCGCGTCGTCCTCGGCCACCGCCAGAAACAGCGACTCCTTGTCCCGGAAGTGATGGAAGATCGCCCCCCGCGACAGCCCGATCTCCTCCTCGAGGCGCTTCACGGTGGCGCCCTCGTACCCGTGGCGCGCGAAACAGGCACGCGCTCCCGCGAGAATCTCGCGGCGTCGAGTGTGTAGCCGTTCCGGACTGACCCTGGGCACTGGACGATCCTGTCGATAGGGAGGCGGTGCGCGTGACGCGCCCTGAAGTGCTGTGACCAATCCTAAGTGCTGGCACCATGGACGGATGCACTCTCCCGACGATCCGGTCCGGCCGCTGCGGGTGGCCGTCGCGCAGGCCGCGGCGGTCCCCGGCG